>JAOPWO010000154.1 GCA_025965635.1 Modestobacter sp.
GCCCAGGTCCCGCCGTCGGCCGGGTGCGCCGTGGGGCCGTGCCCGGCCGCCGCCCCGGCGGCGGTGAGCAGCAGCAGGTGCACGAACAGCATGCCGCCGTACATCACCCCGGCGACCCGCCAGGCCCGCTCGTGCGGAGAGCGCCAGAGGGAACGCACGCACGGCAGGCAGATCGCTGCCATGGCGACGAACGCGACCACCGGCACCGCGTCCCGGTGACCGCCGCCGAGCGCCGTCGCCACGTGCACGCCGGTGCAGGCGACCCCGGTGGTCGCAGCCGCGCGTCCGAGGTGCCGGACCGCGCGCTCCTCCTCCGGCCTCACGCCTGACCGACCGGTGGGCCCGCCTCCGTCGACCGGTCACGGGCTCCGGCCGGGTCATGGCCGGCCGGGACATGGCCGGCCGCCTCATGGCCGGCCGGGAGCACGGGCTCCTCCTCGGTGCTGCCCACCTCGGCCAGCACGCCCGGCCGCCGGATCCGCACCAGGAAGTACCAGCCCATGCCCAGCGCCAGGACGGCGACGAAGATCGGCAGCAGCAGGTTCAGCGGGTACTCGGGGACCGGGATGACGTTCTTGTAGAAGACGTACAGCAGCGCCGCGACCACGACGACCGCCAGGACCGTCGACAGCGGGTTGCCCTCACCCCGGCGCCGGAGGAAGAACGGCAGCGAGACGGCCATCAGCAGGTACGCCACCATGTAGCCGAAGGTGCCGACGGTGCCGACGTAGGCGTAGACGTCGAACGGCTCCCGACCCGTGATCATCAGCAGCACCGGCACCAGGCCGATGATCGGTGCGATCACGGCGATGGCCACGTGCGGCGTCTTGTACCGGGAGTGCGCCCGGCCCAGCGCCGCGGGCAGCACGTCCTCCTCGCCCATCGTGTAGAGCACCCGGGAGGCGGCGTTGATGCTGGCGATCGCCACCGCGATGAACGACGCGGCCACCCCCAGGTCGACGATCCAGACGATGCTGCCCAGGCCGTACCGCTCCGCCAGGTCGCTGACCGGCGCCGCGCTGCCGGTGAGGTCCTCGACGCCGCCGAAGCCCGACACGGAGGCGATGCTGGCGAAGACGTACAGCAGCCCGACCAGCACCGCGCTGCCGATCACGGCCCGGGGGATGGTCCGGTGCGGGTCGCGGGCCTCCGCGCCCAGGCTGGCGGCGCTCTCGAACCCGACGAAGCCGAGCACCGCGAGCACGATCCCGTACGTGATCCCGTCGAAGCTGGTCCCCGACAGGTCGAACAGCGACGGCGCCGCGCTGTCGCCGCCCCGGGCCACCACGACGACGAGGACCAGGAGGACGGCCGCGACCGAGACGACCTCCAGGACCAGGCCGACCCGCGTGGAGATCTTGATACCGATGGCGGCGAAGGCCGCCGCGGCGATCGCGGTCACCACCGTGATCAGGATGTACGCGGTCGGCGAGGTCGCCCCTGGCAGGCCGATCGACCCGAGGAAGCTGCCGAGGAACGGCCCGACCAGCGTGACGCCCAGCATGGCGATGCAGACGTAGCCGATGACCAGGCTCCAGCCGGTGGCGAACGCGCCGGTGGGGCCGAGGCCGCGGGCGACGTAGCTGTACAGCGAGCCCGAGGAGGCGAACCGCCGGGCGAACTGCGCCACGACCAACCCGACGAGGACCACGATGATCGTGGCCGCCACGTAGGACAACCACGCCCCCGGGCCGGCGAAGAGCACGATCAGCGCCGGCCCGGTGGCCATGACCGCGCTGGGCGCGATGCCGGCGACCGACTGGGCCATCACCTCGACCTGGGTCATCGACCCGTGCGCCAGGCCCCGGTCGGAGTGGACGGGGTTGGAGTCGACGGGGGTGGAGTGGACGGTGGGCCGGCCGTCCTCGGCGCGGGTCACTCGGCTGCCTGGGCGGGCGCGCCCGTGCCGGCCGCCGCGCCGCCGTGGCAGGCCGGGGTCGAGCGGGGCATGTCCAGCGCGGGGTTGCCGTCGAAGAAGCCCACCGGCTTGAGGTGGAAGCCGATGGTGCTGACCGGCATGACCGGCCAGTCCTCGGGGCGGACGATGTGGTGGGCGCCGAAGGAGTACCAGACGACGACGTCGGTGTCCTCCAGCGACCGGTCGGCCTTGACGAACTCGGGCAGGCCGCCGGGCCGCTGGCTCTGGTTGGGGTAGTCACCGGCGGCGAACAGCTGCCCCGGCTCGTACCGGGTCACCCACAGGTGCTTGTAGGCGAACTGCGCCCGGTCGTAGGCCTGCGAGCCGTCCTGCTGCAGGGGCAGCACGTTGTCCCCGGGCATCAGCTTGTAGCCGACGGGCTGGCCGAGCTCGTTGACCGACGAGGGGTTCACGATCTGCCAGGTACGGGCGGCGAAGGGGTCGATCAGGCGCTGCGCCTCGCTCTCCCGGGCCAGCAGCGTCTTGTCGGTCACCCAGGCGTTGCCGTACGGGTTGTCCGCCCCGGGGGGCAGCGGGACGGAGTCGACCTCGTAGACGGAGTTGCCCTCGCCGTCGACCTGCATGTCCAGCCGCACGTTGAAGAAGTGCTGGTGGTGCGGGCCGTAGAGGCCGGGCGCTACCAGGTTGCCGAAGCGCGGCTGCTCCCCCACGGGGACGGCCCCGGTGGAGATGACGCCGGTGAGCTTGACCTCGAACTGGATGGTGCCGTCGGTGTAGAGGTACCAGAAGAAGCCGTACTCGTAGTTGCCGACGGTGGCGAAGCAGGAGATCACCAGCCGGCGGGAGCGGCGGACCTCCATCTTCTCGGTGCGGAAGTCGGTGTGCTTCCACCCGACGCCGTAGTCCTCCTCGTGCATGCAGATGGCGTTGGGGATGGTGACCGGCTGCCCGTCCTGGTCGTTGGCGACCGCGTCGAAGTAGTAGATCTCGCCGAGGCAGTCGCAGCCGAGCTGCAGGGGGTTGAGCAGCAGGCCCAGGCCGTACTCGCCCTCGTCGAACACGTTCTTGATCCGGTGGGTGGGGGCCGGGTCGGCGTAGGGGATGTACATCTCCGACAGCGACGCCCGGTACACCACCGGGCGCAGCCGCCCGCGGTCCTCGTAGCCGATCTGGTGCAGGACGAGCCCCTCGCGGGGGGTGTAGCCCACCTGCAGGCGCCACTTCTGCCAGCTCACCGCGTGGCCGTCGACGGTGAAGCTGGCGCCCTCCGACTGGGTGATCTCGATCGGGCGGACGTCCTCGCGGACGGAGGTGTGGGCCGGTCGGTTGTCGTCGTCGAACATCAGCTCCGGCATGTAGTTGCCCGCCTTCTCCGGCAGCGGCACCACCCCGTGGTCGCGGACGTCGATGACCTTCATGAGGTCGAGGTCGACCAGGACGATGAGCCCCTCGACCGGGCGGGCGTAGCCGTTGTCGTCCTCCCGGGTCCGGACGAAGGTCAGCGGCCGGATCAGCCGCCGGCCCGACGGGTCCTCGAGGTCGTGACCGGCGGCCCAGGGGTCGATCATCGCCAGCGAGAAGTCGGTGACCCCACGCTTGCGCATCGCCTCCTGCCAGCGGGGATCGGCCCGGGTGATCTCCTCGGTCGCGAAGAACTCCTCGAGCATCACGCCGGGCTGGACGCCGTCGACCACCCGCCAGGAGGTGACGACGCCGGAGGTCAGCGACACGATCGTCTCGATCGTCTGCTGCTGGTCGCGGTCGTAGAGGACGGCGAACGCAGCCCGCTCAGGGGGTGGCGCGTCCCCGCGCTGGGCGTCGAGCAGTTCCCGCTTGGACGGCTCCTGCAAGGTGATCGACACGAAGCGCACCCGCGCCCCCAGGTCACGCTGCTCGCGCAGGACCGCCGACGTCCTACCGATCTCCTCGGCGGTGAGCGGCTCGAGCGGCGAGGCCGTCGTCGTCGTCGCGATGTCCGGGAACTGGATTGCCACGTGGGGCCTCCTCGACGGGGTGCCGGCCGGAGGGCGTGCGCCGGTCGGATGCGGCGGACCGTATACCGTGTACAGAAGGCTGCCAAGGCAATAGTGTGATCGGGCTCACGCTGCTACGTAGAGTCGTTTCCATGGCTCTTCGCCGGATTGAGGCCAGCTCGCTGGCGTCCGCTGCCTATGAGCACCTGACCGAGGCCCTGCTGTCCGGCGAGCTGTCGCCGGGCGACCGGCTGGTGCAGGACGTCCTCGCCCTGCGGCTGGGGATCAGCCGGACACCCGTGCGTGAAGCGCTGCAGCGGATGGAGCGCGAGGGCACCATCCGTGCGGCCTCCGGACGCGGCTACGTCGTACCGGAGCTCACCCGGGCCGACATCGGCCACCTCTACGAGGTCCGCGAGGCCGTCGAGGGACAGGCCGCGCGCCTGGTCGCCGCGCGGGCTGCCGCGTCGGTCGACGACATCGAGGGCGCGCTCCAGCGCCTGTCCGCCGCTGCCGGCCACAGCGGTCGGGACGCCTTCCATGCCAACCGGCTGGCGCACCGCGCGATCCTGGAGTCAGCCGGCAACCCGATCCTGCTCGAGATGTTCGACGACCTGTGGGGCCGCAGCGTGACGCTGCGTGCGTGGGGCGACTACTACGCCTCGGTCGATGCCGCGATCGACCTGGTGACCGAGCACGCGGACGTGCTGGCCGCCCTGCGCGGCGGCGACCCCGATCGCGCCGGAGCGGTGATGGTGGCGCACGTGCACAAGGGCCTCACCCGGCACCAGGACCACTAGGCGCCGGCGGCGATCGACGCTCGACCGACGGCACGTAGGCCGAGCGGCCACGCAGCCGGGCCCGCACGGCCAGCCGCAGCGGCACGGGGACGATCCCGACGCTGGCCATCCGGGCGCGGACCCGGCGCCGGTGCCGCACCACGCCGACCAGCCCGATCGCCCAGAACACGTACTGCACGGCGAACGCGGCCCGGAACGCGGTCAGGTCGTAGTCGGTCGACGCGCCCGGCGTCATCGCGTCCAGGACCGCGCCGATGGCCAGCACGGTGCACAGCGAGGCGACGAACCCGCCGACGTTGACGACGCCGCTGGCGCTGCCGGCCCGCTCGACCGGGTTCTCCGTGCGGGCGTAGTCGAAGCCGATCATCGAGCCCGGGCCGTTGGTGCCCAGCACCACCACCAGCACGACGAGCAGCCACAGCGGCGCGGGGCCCGGCCACAGCAGGACGACGGTCCAGGTCACCACGGTGCCCACCGCGATGCCGAAGACGAGGTTGGACCGCCGCAACGGCCAGCGGCCGACCAGCCGGCCCAGCGGCGGGCCGAAGCCCATCCCCACGACCACGAGCAGGGTCAGCAGGCCGGCCGCCGTCGTCGGCGCGAGCCCCTCGCCGAGGGTGAGGAACGGATAGCCCCACAGCAGCGCGAAGACCGTGCCGGAGAACTGGGTGACCAGGTGGGTGTACAGCCCCAGCTGGGTGCCCGACTCGCGCCACGTGGCGGCGAGGTCGGCGCGCACCTCGGCCATCCCGGCCGGCGCCGCGCGCGGCGTGCCGTCCGGGGCGTCCTGCAGGGCGGCCAGCACCAGCACCGCGACGAGCAGCCCGACCGCAGCGGCACCGGTGAACGTGGCCGGCCAGGAGGTGTCGCGCAGCAGGGCCACCAGCGGGTACGCCGCGAGGATGGAGCCGAACTGGCCGAGGATGCCGGTGAGCTGGGTGACGATCGGGACGGCGCGGCCGGGGAACCAGATCTGCACCACCCGGAGCACGCTGATGAACGTCATCGCGTCGCCGGCGCCGACCAGCACCCGGGCGAGGACGGCGGTCGGCACGTTCTCGGCCATCGCCAGCACCAGCTGCCCGGCGGCCATGGTGAGCGCCCCGGCGACGATCAACCGACGGGAGCCGAACCGGTCCAGCGCCACCCCGACCGGCACCTGCAGCGCGGCGTAGACGGCCAGCTGCAGCACCAGGAACAGCGAGATGGCCGAGGCCCCGGCGGCGAAGCGCTCCTGCGCCTGGAGGCCGGCCACGCCGAGCGACCCGCGGTGGAAGATCGCCACCACGTAGGCCAGCAGCCCGACGCCCCACACCACGTAGGCCCGCCCCGGGGTCCGGGTGCGCGGCACGGGCGGGGAGGTCATGTCTGGAGCTGAACACCCGATCGGGGCCGGCGCTTCCGGCCGTGGGCGGTGAGGTTGCTCACCGCCCGCGTCAGACCCCCAGGACCGCCCACCCGTGCGGGGGCAGCTCGACGGTCGACTGCGCGGTGCCCGGCCGCTGCACCGTGCCTGCCCCGGCCAGCACCTCGCGGGCGCCAGGAGCCGGCTGCCGCGACCGGGCGTCGTCCAGGTTGAGCGCGACGAGCAGCCGCTCGCCGCCGGACCCGCTGGCGTAGGTGAGCTGCCGGTTGGCCAGGTGCACCGGGGTGCTGCGGGCCCGGTGCAGCCAGCGGTGCCGGCGGCGCAGCCCGATCAGCTGCTGGTGCAGCCGGTGGGTGTCCGCCCCGAAGGGCAGCAGCCCGGCCGGGGTGGCCGGGAACGGCGGGCGGACGGCGTCGTCCCCACCGACCCGGTCCTCCTTCACCCCGCGGAAGGCCTGCTCGTCCCCGGCGTACACCGCCGGGGTGCCACCCACGGTGAACAGCACTGCCAGGGCGTGCGCGACGTGCCGCTCGTCGGTCAGCCGGCTGGCGAGCCGGGTGACGTCGTGGTTGCCCACGAAGGTCAGCGGCACGAACGTGTCGAGGAGGTCGCCGTGCCGGCCCAGCGCGTGGGCCAGCTCGTGCAGGTTGCCGTCGTTGAGCGAGCTCCAGATCGCCTTCCACAGCTCGTACTGGGTGACCGCGTCCATCCCCGACTGCCGGACGAGCGCCGCGTAGTCGCCGTGGATGACCTCCCCCACCACGTAGGCGTCGGGATGCGCGGCCCGCACCCGGGGCAGCACCGACGCCCAGAACGCGGCCGGGACGGCGTACGCGGCGTCCAGCCGCCAGCCGTCGGCGCCGCGGTCCAGCCAGTGCGTCATCACCTCGGTGACCTCCGCGGCGACCGCCGGCGCGGAGTGGTCGAGGGCGACGAGCTGGCCGTGGCCCTCGAAGGTGTCGTGTCCGGGGACGTCGCCGGGCGCCCAGCCCGCCGGCCAGCGCAGCCGGAACCAGGAGGCGGTCGGTGCGTCCGGCCCCTGCTCGACCACTGCCCGGAACGCGGGGTGGTCGCGGCCGACGTGGTTGAACACCCCGTCGAGCAGCACCCGCAGCCCGCGGTCGTGCGCGGCGGCGACCAGCGCGTCGAAGTCGGCGTCGTCGCCGAGCCGCGGGTCGATCCGCCGGTGGTCGACCGTGTCGTACCCGTGCGTGCCGGAGGCGAAGACCGGTCCGAGGGCGATCCCGGAGGCGCCGAGCCCGACCACGTAGTCCAGCCAGGCGGTGAGGTGCCCGAGGCGGTGGACGACCGGCCCGCCGACCGGGGCCACCGGCTCCGCACCGACGAACCCCAGCGGGTACACGTGCCACCACACGGCGTCCTGCACCCAGTCCGGCACGCCGCCACCGTACGTGGCTACCGTTCGGCGACGTGACGATGCCAGGTGCACAGGCCAACCACCGCGCCCTCGTCCCGGTCCTGCTGTACGTGGTCCTGCTGGTCGCCGTCATCAGCAGCCTCGGGGCGCCGCTGATCCCGGCGATCGCGGCGGCCAACGACGTCTCGGTCAGCAGCGCCCAGTGGGCGCTGACCGTGACGCTGGTCGTGGGCGCGGTCGCCACCCCGGTCCTCGGCCGGCTGGGGGACGGGCCACGGCGGCGCACCGTCGTGCTCGGGGTGCTGGCCGTGGTGCTGCTGGGCAGCGTGCTGGCCGCGCTGCCGCTGGGACTGGGCGTGACGATCGCCGGGCGGGCGCTGCAGGGGCTGGGGCTGGGGCTGACGCCGCTGGCCATCGCCACCGCCCGCACCGCGCTGGTCGGTGGGCGGTCGCGGTCGACGATGGCGGCGTTGTCGGTCGCCGTCACGGCCGGGGTGGGGCTGGGCTACCCGGTGACCGGGTTCATCGCCGAGGTCGGCGGGGTGCACGCCGCGTTCTGGTTCGGCGCGCTCGCCAGCCTCGGCGCCCTGGTCGCCGCCGCGGTGGTGTACCCGCCGTCGGAGCCGGTGCCGCCGCGCCGGCTGGACGTCGCCGGGGCGCTGCTGCTGGGGCTGGGCCTGACGGCGGGGCTGCTGGCGCTGAGCGAGGGCGAGCCGCAGGGGTGGACGTCACGGGGCGTGGTCGGCCTGGCGGTGCTCGCCGTCCTGACCCTGGCCGCCTGGGTGGTCTGGCAGCTGCGCGCGGACGCGCCGCTGGTCGACCTGCGGCTGGCCCGGGACCGCAGCACGGCCATCGCGCACGCCACCGCCGTGCTCGCCGGCCTGGCCAACTACCTGCTGCTGGCCTCGGCGCCCCGGCTGGCGCAGACCCCGGGGTCGACGGGGTACGGCTTCGGCACCTCGATCGCCGTCGCCGGGCTGGTCCTGCTGCCGTTCTCGGCGGCCAGCGTGCTGGGCGGCCTGCTGTCCAGGCCGCTGGACCGGCGCGCCGGGCCGCGCGCGGTGCTGTCGGTGGGCGCGCTGGTGCTCGGCGTCGGGCTGGCGCTGTTCGGGCTGGTCCGGGACGACCTGTGGCAGCTGTTCGCCGGGAGCGCGGTGTCCGGCCTCGGCGTCGGGTACATGTTCGCGGCGCTGCCCGGGGTGATCGTCGGCGCCGTCCCGGTGCGGGAGACCGGCAGCGCGATGAGCCTGAACCAGGTGCTGCGCTACATCGGCTTCGCGATCGGCAGCGCGCTGAGCGCCACCCTGCTGGAGGCAGCCACCCCTGCCGGGGCGGCGTACCCCACCACCGGTGGGTACACCGCGATCGCCCTGGTGGGCTGCGGGGTGTGCCTGGCGATGGCCGCACTGACGGTCTTCCTGCCGGCACAGGCACCCCGGCGCTGAGCCGGGCTGCGCTGCTCAGCCCGGGATGCGGACGGTGACCTGCGGGGTCCGCGGGCGGGTGCGCCGCCGGCGGGTCTTGGAGCCGTACATGTCTCGGTCGGCGCGGGCCATCAGCTCGTCGGGGTCGTCACCGGTTCGGCCGGTCGCGCTGCCGACGCTGACCCCGACCGACACCGGCCCCACCGACGTCTGCACCGGCTCCCGCATGCCGCGGGTGATCCGGCGGGCCAGCCCCTGCAGTGCCGCCGGGTCGGTGCCCGGGGTGAGCAGCACGAACTCGTCGCCGCCGAGCCGGGCGACGATGTCGTCCGGGCCGGAGAGCCGCTGCAGCCTGGCGGCCAGCTCGACCAGCAGCTGGTCGCCGGCGGCGTGGCCGTGCCGGTCGTTCACGCTCTTGAACTGGTCGACGTCGCAGAACAGCAGTCCGCAGCCGTCGCCCTTCTCCGCGTCGAGGTGCTGCTGCAGCCCGGCGAACACGACCCGCCGGTTGTACACGCCGGTCAGCGGGTCGGTGCTGGCCTGGCGGTGGCTCAGCGCCTCACGCTCGCGCTGCTCGGTCACGTCGGCGCCGACGAAGGCCGTGGCGTAGGGGCGACCGTCCCCGTCGGCGAGCACGCTGGTGTGCAGCGCGACCCGCCGCCGGACGTCGCCGGCGGCCAGCCACTCCACCTCGGCCGGGATCAGGCTCCCGCCGACCACCGCGTCGGCGACGGCGACCCGGGCCAGTGCCCGCTCCTCCGGCACGACCAGCACGTCCCACAGGACGCGTTCCCGCAGGTCCGTGGCCGGCCGGCCGGTGAAGCGCTCGAGCGCCGGGTTGACCAGCAGGATCCGGCCGGCACCGTCGACCACGCAGATCAGCGAGTCGGTGGCGCCGACCAGGGCCAGCGACAACTCCGCGGCCGACCGGGAGGGGGCAGGGCCCGGCGTTCCGCTCACCGTCGCCTCCTCCGGTCGGCGGCCCGACGGGCCTGGCCTGGTCGGGTCCGGGACCGGGTCTCCCCGGTCGGACTCCGCTGACCTGATGGTCATCGGCCGTGCGGAGGCCGGGCTGGCACCGTCCGCCGGCCGCCTCCCTCCGAGGAGGGATGCGGGACCGCACCGCGGGGATCAGACCGGGGCGGAGGCCTCCACCGGGCGCTCCTCCGTCGCCGTGTCCGGTGTCCCGGCGGCCGCCCGCCGGGCCCGCCGGGCGGCCCGCTCCTCCCGCCGCGTCTCCAGCGACGTGTAGAGCACCGGCACCAGCACCAGGGTGAGCACGGTGGAGCTGATCAGCCCGCCGATGACCACCAGCGCCAGCGGCTGGGAGATGAACACCCCGCCGCCGGTCAGCCCCACCGCCATCGGGGTCAGCGCCAGCACGGTGGCCGCCGCCGTCATCACGATCGGCCGCAGGCGCTTGCGGGCGCCCTCGGTGACCGCCTCGGCCACGCTGCGGCCGCGCTCCCGGTACTGGTTGACCAGGTCGATGAGCACGATCGCGTTGGTCACCACGATGCCGATGAGCATCAGCACGCCGATCAGCGCCGGCACGCCCAGCGGGGTGCCGGTGAGCAGCAGCATCAGCAGCGCGCCGGTGGCCGCGAACGGCACAGAGACCAGCAGGATCAGCGGCTGGGCGAGGCTGCGGAAGGTCGCCACCATCACCAGGTAGACGATCACCACCGCGATCGCCAGCGCCAGGCCGAGGTCACCGAACGCGTCGCTCTGGTCGGCCGCCACACCGCCGACCGACACCTCCACCCCGGTCGGCAGGTCCAGCCGGTCCAACGCGGCCTGCAGGGCCGCGGTGAGGGTGCCCAGGTCCGAGCCCTCCGGGGTGGCCGAGATGGTCGCGCTGCGCTCGCCGTCCACCCGGCTGATCGAGCTGGCCGCCTCCACCTGCTCGACCGAGGCCAGCCGCTCCAGCGGCACCAGCCCGGTCGGCGTGGGCAGCAGGACCGCGCGCAGCCCCGCCACGCCCTGCGGCTGCTGGGTCGGGTCGAGGTACACCGGGGTCGCCTCGTCCGCGACGTCGATCGACCCGATCGGCACCGCGGTGGTCAGCCCGGCCAGCGTGCGGGTCACCGCCGCCTCGGTGAGGCCGGCCCGGGCAGCGGCGGCCGGGTCGACGACCACCTGGACGACGGGCAGCCCGGCGGACAGGTCGTTGGTGACGTCGGTGGCGCCCTCGACGCCCGCCACCGCCCGCTGCACCTCGTCGGCGGCAGCAGCCAGCGCAGCCGGGTCGCCGGCCTGCACCAGCACGTCGACGGTGGAGCTGCCGAAGCCCGAGCCGGCCGTCGCGACGGTCACCGTCCCGACGTCGTCCCGCCCCTCGGCGGCCGCGCGGATGTCGTCGCCGGCCTGCTCCGGGTCGGCGTCCTCGGCCAGCGTGAGCGCGAACGTGGCCCGCGGTGTCCCGCCGCCTCCCGAGAAGGCGGCGATGCCGCCGGCCGAGCCGACGGTGGTCTGCACCGTCTCGACGCCGCGGACGTCGGCCAGCGCCGTCTCCAGCGTGCGGGCCCGCTCGTCCTGGGCGGCCAGGCTGGTACCGGTCGGGTACTCGGCGGTCACCGTGACGGTGTCCTGGCCCGAGTCGCCGATGAAGTTGGTCTGCAGCAAGGGCGTCATGGCCAGCGTGCCGATGAATACAGCCACAGCACCGACCACGGTCCAGCGGCGGTGCGCCACCACCCAGCGCAGCGCCGGGAGGTACAGCCGCTGCAACCAGGTGCGCCGCTCGGCCGCCTCCGCCTCGGCGCGCGCCCGCTCGAGCTCGGCGGGATCCGCCCGGTCCTGCTCCGGCGCCTTGAGGAACGCCGAGGCGACCACCGGGACGATGGTCAGCGAGACCACCAGCGAGGCGAGCAGGGCGATGGCGATGGTCAGCGCGAAGGGCCGGAAGAGCTCACCGACCAGCCCGCCGACCAGCGCGATGGGCAGGAAGACGGCCGCCGTGGCGATCGTCGAGGAGGTGATGGCGCCGGACACCTCGCGGACGCCGCCGATGATCGCCCGGCTGCGGGCCTCGCCGTAGGACAGGTGCCGCTTGATGTTCTCGATGACCACGATCGAGTCGTCGACCACCCGGCCGATCGAGACGGTGAGCGCGCCGAGGGTGAGGATGTTGAGCGAGAAGCCGGCGACCTGCAGCCCGATGAACGTCACGCACAGCGAGACCGGGATGGAGATCGCCGAGATCAGCGTCGAGCGCACCGAGGCGAGGAACACCAGGATCACGATCAGGGCGAACAGCAGGCCCAGGCCGCCCTCTGTGGCCAGCCCGCTGATCGACTCATCGATGAAGGGCGCCTGGTCGAACACCACGGTCACCGTGCTGCCCGCCCCCAGCGCCGCACGCACGTCCGGCATGAGGTCCTCGACGGCGTGCGAGATGTCGACGGTGTTCCCGTCGGGGGCCTGGGTGAGCCCGATCGCGAGGGCCTGCTGCCCGTCGACCCGCGAGTAGGAGGTGGCCGGCGCCTCGCCCAGCACGACGTCGGCGACCGCACCCAGCGTGGTCACCCGACCGGCGGTGCCGATCAGCGGCACGGCCTGCAGGTCCTCGACCGACGCCAGTCGCGAGCCGGCCTGGACCGACAGGGTCTGGTCGCCGGTGGTCAGCGTGCCGGCCGGGACGACGACGCCGTTGTCCTGCAGCACCGTGGTCACCGAGGTCGGCGGCACCCCGGCCGCACCGAGCGCGGCAGCGTCCAGGGTGATCTGCACCCGCGGCTCGCTGGCGCCGCTGACGCTGACGTCGCGGACACCGTCGATCCCCTCGAACAGCGGGACGACGGCCGAGTCGATCCGGTCGGCGAGCTCCGCGGCGCTGCCGGGCCCGGCCACCGCCAGCTGGACCACCGGGAAGTCGGCCAGCGAGCCGGCGAAGACCTGCGGCTCGACCTCGGCGGGCAGCTGCGCCTGGACCCGGCTCACCGCGGTCTGCAGCGCACTGGTCGCCCGGTCCAGGTCCGAGCCGTACTCGAGTTCGACGGCGACCGTGGCCAGGCCCGTGCTGGCCGTCGAGGTGGTGGCCAACACGCCCTCGACCGAGGAGATGGCCTGCTCCAGCGGGGCGACGACCTGGCGCTCGACCACGTCCGGTGAGGCGCCGGGCTGGGTGGCGACCACGGCGGCGGCCGGGATCTGCAGGGACGGGATCAGTTCCTGCTTCAGCGACCCGGCGGACACCAGGCCGAAGACGAGGACCGCGATCGTGACCAGGGCGACGAGCGCTCGGTTGCGCAGGGACAGGACGGCGAGACGGGACACGCGGGTTCCTCACGGATCAGGACGGTCGGCGTCCGGAGTAGTTGCTGGACACAAACTAAAGGACCACCAGCGTGGTTCTCCGGAGAAGGCGCCGTGCCGGACGCGTCGCGCTGCCCGGGCATGAGCCCGGCCTCCGCCGGGTCTGCGCAGCCGGGCGCCGAGGTCGGCGAGCACGCCCGGCGGGCGGAGCTCGCCCGGTGGCTGTCCACGTCGCTGCCGTCGAGCAGCTGCGCTGCCCGACCGTCCTGTGATCGAGGGCCGTGCCACCCCGCACCACCTCGGTGACCTGCTCGTGATCAGC
The DNA here is from genome assembly GCA_025965635.1 of Modestobacter sp. Taxonomy (GTDB): domain Bacteria; phylum Actinomycetota; class Actinomycetes; order Mycobacteriales; family Geodermatophilaceae; genus Modestobacter. The sequence goes on from JAOPWO010000154.1 coordinate 13,400, forward strand.
ACGGCCCGCAGCCACACCGGCTGAGGGGGCCGTTCCTCCCGGTCAGGGGCGCGGCCGGCCGAGCAGCGCGGTCATCTCGGGCAGCTCGAAGAACGCCGCGGTGGCCCGGGCGCTGGGCTGACCGGCGTCGGGGTCCGCGCCGGCGGCCATCAGGTGCCGCACGGTGTCGGCCGACTGCTTGAACACGGCCGCGGCCAGCGGCGTCTGCCCGCGGTCGTTGATCCGGCTGTGGTCCGCGCCGTGCGCCAGCAGCACCGCCACGGTGTCCGGGTGGCCGTGGTATGCCGCCAGGATCAGCAGCGTGTCGCCCTTGTCGTTGGTGAGGTTGGCCGGCACGCCCGCGTCCAGGTAGCCGGCGAGGTCCTCGGTGGCGCCCGCGCGGGCGAGGTCGAAGACCCGTCCGGCCAGTGCGATGACCTCGGGGTCGATGGGGCCCGGCTGTTCGCTCACGACCGGAAGGGTAGGCGACCGGCCGGGCCCCCTGCCCTCAGCGGGCGGCCACCCGGTCGGTGAGCGCCAGCACGTGCTGCCACGCGTCGGCGCAGGCCTCGGCCCACTCGCCGAACGCCCGGTCGAAGAAGGAGTGCGGCGCGCCGTCGTAGACGACCGCGTCGACGTCCGCACCGGCCGCCCGCATCGTCCCGGCCAGTGCCAGCTGGTCCGCGACGGGGGTGGCGCTGTCCGCGCCGGCGATCAGCAGGACCGTGGGCTTCGCCGCCCGGGCGGCGGCATCCCCCACCAGGGCGGGCCGGCCGTAGAAGCCGGCACAGCCGGCCAGGTCCAGTGCGCCGCCCGACTGCCGCCACGAGTGGCTGCCGCCGAAGCAGAACCCGACGGTGACCACCGGCAGGGCCGGGTCGGTCCGGCTGCGCAGGTACTCGATGCCGGCGGTGATGTCGGCGTCGATCCCCGCCTCGGTGGTCTGCGGGATGTGCGGCTGCCACTCGAACTCCTCGCCGCGGGTGCCGTTCTCGGCCGGCCCGGCGGTGCGCCCGAACCAGTCCAGCGCGACGGCCGGGAGGCCCGCCTCGGCGAACCGCTCGGCGAGCGCGACGTAGTAGGGGTGCAGGCCGCGGATGTCGGGCAGCACGACGACGCCGGCGCGGGCGGGGGCGGCCGGCGCGGCGTAGGCCGCGGACAACTGGTTCCCGTCGGCGGCGGTCAGCGTCAGGAGACCGCGTTCGGCGACATCGCCGGAACGGGGAGGGGCGGGCGGGCGGCTGTCGTGGTCGTGACACATGCCCGGATGTCTACCGGCGCGGCCCCGGCCCCGCAGGGCCACCCCTCGGACGCGCCTCAGGCGGAGGTGTCGGCGTCCGCGACCGAGCCGGCGTCACCGCCGAACAGCTCGGCGGCGATCTCCCGGCGAGCGTCGGTCGCCCACTCGTACTGCCGGTTGGCCTGCTCGATGAGCCGGTCGAACAGCGCGGCGTCGATCCGCGGCTCCACGTCGGCCGCGATCCGCATGGTCTCGAAGCCGCTGCGCTTGCCCCGGACCGCCGAGGCGAGGAACTCGAACTCCACCAGCGAGCTCAGCGGCGACCGGGACAGCAGGCTGCCGTTGAGCTTCACCCGGCTGGCCTTCTCCGCGACCCACGCGGCGGCCTGCTTGTACTGGCGCACCGGGAACTCCAGCGCCGCCATGGTGGAGGACAGCGCGGCCTTCTCCTCGCGCAGCTCCCCGAGCAGCTGCCGCAGCTCGGCCTCGTACCGGGTCCCCCGGTGCGCGCCGATCATCCGGGCGACCAACTCGATCCCGCCGGTGGCGGCGGCGACGTGGTCGTTGCAGTAGACCGCGAGCAGGTCGGGGTGGCCGACGCCGACGGGGCTCGGGGTACCGGTCACGGGCTCTCCTCGATCGGGGGGTGGCGGGCGCGGCGCGCCCGCGGACCCATCCTGGCTGGTACGGCGGGAACTGGCATCCGTCCCGTGCCCCCCGCCTCGCGACGGGAAACGATCTCACCTGTGAGATACGGTCCGCGCGATGACCGTGACCGACGAAGCCACCGGCCAGTCCCTCCGCCAGATCGGTGCGCTCGTCCGTGACGCCCGCCGGCACCACGGCCTGACCCAGAGCCAGCTGGCCGAGCGGCTGGGCACCAGCCAGAGCGCGATCGCCCGGATCGAGCAGGGCAACCAGAACCTGACCCTCGAGCTGCTGGGCCGGCTGTCCGCGGCGCTGGAGAGCGAGCTCATCACCGTCGGCCGGGGCGGGCCCACCCACCTGCGGGTGCGCGGTGGGACCCCGCTGCAGGGCAGCGTGACGGTCAAGTCGTCGAAGAACGCCGCGGTGGCCCTGCTGTGCGCCTCACTGCTCAACCGCGGCCGGACGACGCTGCGCAACGTGTCCCGGATCGTCGAGGTGGACCGGATCCTCGACGTCCTCACCTCGATCGGGGTCGCGGCGACCTGGGACGAGGCCGGCCGGGACCTCACCCTCGTCGTCCCGGCCGAGCTGGACCTGGCCTCGATCGACGCCGACACCGCCCGGCGCACCCGCAGCATCATCATGTTCCTGGGCCCGCTGCTGCACCGGGCGGACACCTTCGAGCTGCCCTACGCCGGTGGCTGCGACCTGGGCACCCGCACCGTCGAGCCGCACATGATCGCGCTGCGCCCGTTCGGTCTGGAGGTCGAGGCGCGGGCCGGGGCGTACCACGGCACGGTCACCCCGCCCGGCGCCCGGAACCGCAGCATCGTGCTCACCGAGCGCGGGGACACCGTCACCGAGAACGCCCTGCTGGCCGCCGCCCGGCACGACGGGACGACGACCATCCGGAACGCCTCCCCGAACTACATGGTCCAGGACCTCTGCCTGTACCTGGAGATGCTCGGGGTGGGCATCGAGGGCTTCGGGACGACGACGCTGGTGGTCACCGGTCGGCCGGTGCTCGACGCCGACGTCGACTACCCGCTGAGCGAGGACCCGGTGGAGGCGATGAGCCTGCTCACCGCCGGCATCGTCACCGGGTCGGAGCTGACCGTCTGCCGGGCACCGATCGAGTTCCTGGAGATCGAGCTGGCCATCCTGGCCGAGATGGGCCTGAGCTTCGACCTGTCCCCGGAGTACCCGGCCGACAACGGCCGGACCCGGCTGGTCGACGTGACGATCCACCCCTCGCAGCTGCGGGCGCCCATCGACAAGGTGCACCCGATGCCCTTCCCGGGGCTCAACATCGACAACCTGCCGTTCTTCGCCGTCATCGCGGCGACGGCGACCGGCGCGACGCTGATCCACGACTGGGTCTACGACAACCGGGCCATCCACCTGTCCGACCTCACCCGGCTGGGCGCCGACGTGCGCCTGCTGGACCCGCACCGGGTGCTGGTGGAGGGACCGACCCGGTGGTCGGCGGCGGAGATCGTCTGCCCGCCGGCGCTGCGCCCGGCGGTCTGCATCCTGCTGGCCATGCTCGGGGCGCGCGGCGAGTCGGTGCTGCGCAACGTCGACATCATCGCCCGTGGCTACGAGCAGCTCTACGAACGGCTGGTCGAGATGGGGGCCCAGATCGAGGTCTTCACCGATTGACCCCCCGGGGGCCATGTCGGCCACCATGGTCCCCCGGCCGTCGAGCGCTGCGCGGACCCGGTCGATCACCCCGTCCAGGTCGCGCAGTCCGCGGCGCTGAGTCGGACCACCCGCCGACCCGCGGCCCCCGACCGGGCGATCCGGGCGTCGTCCCCACCTGACCGGCGTCCTCATCGGCAGTTCCGCGGTCGCCGAGGGCGTCCTCACCCGCAAGCAGTTGCGCGGGCGCAGCTATCGACGGCTCGTGCAGTTGCGCATCCGCCGGAGCGTGCCGGTTCCGGGACGTCCTCGCGGGGGCTGTCCACAGGTGCGGGGGCCATGGTGGCCGACATGGCCCCGGGAGCGTCGGGTGCGGAGCACGGCGGCGGCGATGCTCATCCCAGCGACCGGGCCAGCAGTCGGGCCGCGGTCGGTCGCAGGTCCCGCTCCACCTCCCACGACCCGGCGGCCAGGCGCTGCCCCACCGCCTGGCGGGTGATGCCCAGCTCGGCCGCGGCCCCGACCTGCGTGCGACCGCCCGCCACCAGGGCGATCGCCTCCCACGCCTGGGCACTGCGCCGTTGGACCACCACGGCCAGCGCGGTCAGGACAGCCTGGGCGTCACCGGCGGCCGTGGAGGCCGTGCCCCGCACGGCGACCCGGGCCGGCCGACGCCTGGCCGCCTCGACCGCGGCACGCGCGGCCACGAACGCCGGGCCGGCCCCGGCCCGGGTGCTTCCGGGCAGCGGGGTCTGCACCGGCCCGGCACCCACCCCGATGCTCCAGCTGCCGGAGCGGGCGAGGTCGAGGACCACGGAGACCACGACGGCAGGATCGTCGAGGACACCCTGGAACTCACCACCGGCGGTGCGCTCGAACCGCAGCACCGTCGGCACGTCCGCGAGCACGCCGAGCGCACCGGCGACCCGGTCCGGGTCCACCCGGCCGCCCCGCTGGTCGACGGTCAGCACGAACGGCATCCAGCAAGTTCAGCACACCCGGCGAGGCTCGATGCAAGCCCGGCACCTTGTCAGCTGCGGGAGGGCGGGAAACCCCCGGTCGCCACCGGACCCCACCGCTCGACGGTGACCCGCAGCAGCGACTTTCCCTGGGCCTGCATCGCCGCGCGATACTCCGCCCAGTCCGGGTGCTCACCGCTGATCGACCGGAAGTACTCGACCAGCGGCTCGATCGCCTCGGGCAGGTCGAGGACCTCCGCGGAACCGTCCAGCTGCACCCAGGGCCCGTCCCACTCGTCGGACAGCACGCACAGCGACACGGCCGGGTCCCGGCGGGCGTTGGTCACCTTGGCCCGCTGCGGGTACGTGGACACGACCACCCGACCCTCGGCGTCCACCCCGCAGGTGACCGGGGACAGCTGCGGGCTGCCGTCCCTCCGGCGGGTCATCAGCACGGCGCGGTGTCGCGGGCGCAGGAAGGCGAGCAGCTCGTCGCGGTCGACCCGGTCGACGGTGGCGGTCTTCGGCATGACCGCAACCTACGACCGCCCACCGGCAGGCCGCACGTCGTCGACGGCGCCACCGCGACGTCGGCGGGTCCCGCGGACGCTGATGTGTTGGGATCAACGCATGTCCGACACCCTGGGTGAGCCCGCCGCCCTCCGCACCAGCGGCAGCACGACCGGGGACACCGACGCGCTCGACCGCGCCAGCGGCAGCACGAGCCCCGCGGCCGCCGCCGACCCGACCGCGAACAGCACCAAGGCCCCGGTGCCCGGCCCCGACCGGGCGCAGAGGATGCAGGCGGCCACCCGGCGGGTGGCCATCGCCTCGGCCCAGCTGCTGCTGATCAGCGCCGCACTGGTGGTGATCGGCTGGGTGTTCGGCCGGCTGTGGGTCGTCCTGCTGCCGGTGGTGCTGGGCCTGTTGTTCAGCACCGTGCTGTGGCCGGCCACCCGGTTCCTGCGCAACCACGGCTGGCCGCCGGCGCTGGCCGCCGCCGTCGTCCTGCTGGTCTTCCTCGGTGCCCTCGGCGGGATCGTCGCGGTGATCGCACCGCAGGTGGTCTCCCAGGTCGAGGACCTGGCGGACGGGTTCGCCGCCGGATTGCAGCAGGTGCAGCAGTGGATCGCCGGGCCACCGCTCAACCTGGGTGACGAGCAGATCGGCAGCGCCGTCGACTCGGTGATCAACTCGGTGCAGAGCAACGCGCAGAACATCGCCGGCTACGCGGTCACCACCGCGACCACCATCGGCAGCCTCCTGATCAACCTGGTGCTCGCCCTGATCCTGACCTTCTTCTTCCTGAAGGACGGCCCGAAGTGGACCCCGTGGCTGGCCGCGCAGACCGGCCCCCGGGCGGCTCCGCACGTCGCGGCCCTGTCGGGCAAGGCGTGGAAGACGCTGTCGGAGTTCATCCGCCAGCAGGCCTTCGTCGGTTTCATCGACGCCTTCTTCATCGGGATCGGGCTGCTCGTCCTCGGCGTCCCGCTGGTGCTGCCGCTGGCGGTGCTCACCTTCTTCGGCGCGTTCATCCCGATCATCGGTGCTTTCGTGGCCGGCGCCTTCGCCGTCCTGATAGCGCTGGTCAGCGTGGGGTTCACCAAGGCACTGATCGTGCTGGTCATCGTCCTGGTCGTGCAGCAGCTGGAGGGCAACGTGCTCCAGCCGCTCATCCAGGGGCGCGGGCTGAACCTGCACGCCGCGGTGGTGATCCTCGCCGTCACCGCCGGCAGCAGCCTGGCCGGCATCATCGGTGCCTTCCTCGCCGTCCCGGTGGCCGCCCTGATCGCCGTTGCCTACCGCTACGGCCGCGACCAGCTCGACGGCCTGTCCCCCGAGGTCTCCGCGGACGGCACCCGGCAGGAGCTCACCGGCGACGCCACCGGCGCCCACCTCGTCCGCGCGCACGTCCCCGACGAGCCGGCGCCCGAGGCCCGCGATGCCGAGCAGGAGGCCGACCCCGGTCGCCCCCGAGTCGCCCAGCCGGGCCTGTCGGGGCCGGTGGCCCGCACCCTCGGGAATGCCCGGCGCCGACTGCGGCTTCACCGCCAGTAGAGCAGTCGGACCACGAACAGGAGGCGTCCCGTGCGCCAGCAACCGGAGGACCTCGTCGAGGTGCTCCCCGAGGCCGAGCCCCTGCTCGCCCGCGAGGCGGCGGTGCAGACGCCCGACGAGCGGGCCGGGCTCGTGCTCGTGCACGACCTCGCCGGGGAGTTCGACGCCGCGCACGCCGGGGCGCTGGCCGGCTCGCACCTGCTGGCCAGCCTGGACCACCAGCTGGTGGCGCGGTTCGACGCCGACGCGCTCATCGACTACCGCGGCCACCGGCCCCGGATGGTGTTCTCCGGCGACCGGTACGAGTCGATCACCTCGCCGGAGATCAACGTCTACGCGGTCGAGGACGACGGCGGAACGCCGTTCCTGCTGCTGCACGGCGCCGAGCCCGACTTCGCCTGGGAGCGGTTCACCGCCGCGGTGCGGCACCTGGTCGAGCGGTTCGGTGTCACGTCGGTCGTGGGCCTGCACGCCATCCCGATGCCGGTGCCGCACACCCGGCCGGTCACCGTCACCGCGCACGCCACCCGCCGCCCGCTGATCGAGTCCTACCCGGTCTACTGGGGCGAGATGCGCATCCCCGGCAGCGCCGGGGCGCTGCTGGAGATGCGGCTGGGCGAGGCCGGGGTCGACGCCCTCGGCATCGCCGCGCACGTGCCGCACTACCTCGCCTCGGCCACCTACCCGGCCGCGTCGCTCACCTTGCTCGAGCACCTGGAGCAGCTGACCGGGCTGCACGTCCCGACCGAGACGCTGCGCGAGGCCGCGGAGGCCAACCGGACGGAGATCGACGAGCAGATCGGCCGGTCCCCGGAGAACACCTCGGTCGTGGCCTCCCTCGAGGAGCAGTACGACTCGTTCACCGCAGCCCGGGACTCCACCGGGCTGCTCGGGTCGGCCGGCGAGGTGCCCAGTGGCGAGGAGATCGGCGCGCAGATCGAGCAGTTCCTCGCCGAGCAGGACCGCAAGCGC
>JAOPWO010000199.1 GCA_025965635.1 Modestobacter sp.
TTCCGCATTCTCAAGCGGACCAGCCACATCACCATCGAGGTGAGCGAGGTGAGCTCGAGCGCCGAGCTCGCCCAGCGTTCCCGCAAGGCACGTCGGGACACCGGCCAGTCCGGCCCGGCGACCCAGCAGAAGAGCAACACGAGGGGAGGGACCCGCTAGTGGGTCAGAAGGTCAACCCGCACGGGTTCCGGCTGGGGATCACCACCGACTACAAGTCCCGGTGGTACGCCGACAAGCTGTACGCGGACTACGTCAAGGAAGACGTGGCGATCCGCAAGCTCATGGGCAAGGGCATGGAGCGCGCCGGGATCTCGAAGGTGGAGATCGAGCGCACCCGTGACCGGGTCCGTGTCGACATCCACACCGCCCGGCCGGGCATCGTCATCGGTCGTCGTGGCGCTGAGGCGGACCGCATCCGCGGCGAGCTGGAGAAGCTCACCGGCAAGCAGGTCCAGCTGAACATCCTCGAGGTGAAGAACCCCGAGTCCGATGCGCAGCTGGTCGCCCAGGGTGTCGCCGAGCAGCTGTCCAGCCGGGTCAGCTTCCGTCGTGCCATGCGCAAGGCCATGCAGTCCGCCCAGCGCAGCCCGCAGGTCAAGGGCATCCGGGTCCAGTGCTCCGGCCGCCTCGGTGGCACGGAGATGAGCCGCTCGGAGTTCTACCGCGAGGGCCGGGTCCCGCTGCACACGTTGCGGGCCAACATCGACTACGGCATCTACGAGGCCCGGACCACCTTCGGCCGCATCGGCGTCAAGGTCTGGATCTACAAGGGTGACGCCAGCGGCTCGCGCGCCGAGCGGGAGGCCCTCGAGGCTCTCGCGCAGCGTCAGCAGCGCCGTGAGCGGGCCCAGCGCCCGCAGCGCCGGTCCGGTTCGTCCGGCACGACCGCGGGTGGCACCGAGGCCGGTCGCGCGGCCGCCGAGGGCACCGCTGCACCGGTCGAGGACACCACGACCGCTGTGGCTGCCACCTCCGGTGAGGTCGCTGGCGAGCAGAGCGTCGGCCAGGCGGCCGGCGCCGAGGGCACCGCTGCCGCCCAGGCTGCCGGTGCCGACAACGCCACGACGCCGGAGCAGGGGGCCTGATCATGCTGATCCCACGTCGGGTCAAGCACCGCAAGCAGCACCACCCGAGCCGGTCGGGCGCCGCCAAGGGCGGCACCGCAATCAACTTCGGTGACTTCGCCATCCAGGCTCTCGAGCCGGCGTACGTCACCAACCGGCAGATCGAGTCCGCTCGTATCGCCATGACCCGCCACATCAAGCGTGGCGGCAAGGTCTGGATCTCGATCTATCCGGACCGCCCGCTCACCAAGAAGCCCGCCGAGACCCGCATGGGTTCCGGTAAGGGTTCGCCCGAGTGGTGGGTGGCCAACGTGAAGCCGGGCCGCATCATGTTCGAGCTCTCGGGTGTCGCCGAGCCAGTGGCCCGTGAGGCCATGCGCCGCGCCATCCACAAGCTCCCCATGAAGTGCCGCTTCATCACCCGTGAAGGAGAGGTGTGATGGCCGCCGGACTGTCCGCCCCCGAACTGCGCGAGCTGTCGGCCGAAGAGCTGGCCACGCGTCTGCGTGAGTCGCGCGAGGAACTGTTCAACCTGCGATTCCAGGTGGCCACCGGCCAGCTGGACAACAACCGGCGACTGCAGACCGTCCGCCGCGACATCGCTCGGATCTACACGATCATGCGCGAGCGCGAGCTGGGTCTATCGGTTGCCCCGAACGAGGGTGTGGCATGAGCGAGGCCAGCAGCACGGAGTCCCAGGCCAGCAGTGGCCCGGGCCTGGCCGGCCGCGGGTACCGCAAGGTGCGCGATGGCCTGGTGGTCAGCGACAAGATGGAGAAGACCATCGTCGTCGAGGTCGAGGACCGCGTGAAGCACGGTCTCTACGGCAAGGTCCTGCGCCGGACGAGCAAGCTGAAGGCGCACGACGAGGACAACACCGCCGGCATCGGCGACCGCGTCCAGATCATGGAGACGCGGCCCACCTCGGCCACCAAGCGCTGGCGCCTGGTGTCCGTCGTCGAGAAGGCCAAGTAGCAGTTGTCCAGCCGGCCTCTCGGGGCCGGTCGCCAGGGAGTACCCTGGACCACTGGCGCGCCCCCCGGGTGCGTGCTACATCCCGGTACCCGTGCACGTACGCACCGGCGGCGAAGGCTGCCGGTGCGTACGCACGTGGGTGCCGGACAGCCGGTTCACCGATCCGGTCCGGCTGTCGCCACGAAAGACACAGGAGCAGGTTGTGATCCAGCAGGAGTCGCGGCTGCGGGTCGCTGACAACACCGGTGCCAAGGAGATCTTGTGCATCCGTGTTCTCGGCGGGTCCGGCCGGCGCTACGCGGGCATCGGTGACGTGATCGTCGCCACCGTGAAGGACGCGCTGCCCGGCGCAGGCGTCAAGAAGGGCGACGTGGTCAAGGCCGTCATCGTCCGCACGGTCAAGGAGCGTCGGCGTCCCGACGGTTCCTACATCCGGTTCGACGAGAACGCCGCGGTGATCATCCGCGACAGCGGCGACCCGCGCGGCACGCGCATCTTCGGGCCCGTGGGCCGGGAGCTCCGTGACAAGCGCTTCATGCGGATCATCTCGCTCGCCCCGGAGGTGTTGTGATCATGGCTCAGTCGACCAGCGGGAAGACCCCGTCGATGAAGGTCAAGAAGGGCGACTCGGTCGTCGTCCTGTCCGGTAAGGACAAGGGCGCGAAGGGGCGGGTCATCGCTGCCTTCCCCAAGACGCAGAAGGTCCTCGTCGAGGGCATCGGCCGGGTGAAGAAGCACACCCGGATCAGCACCAGCCAGCGCGGCGCCCAGTCGGGCGGGATCGTCACTCAGGAAGCGGCCGTCCACGTGAGCAACGTGATGGTCATCGACTCCGAGGACACGCCGACCCGGGTCGGTTACCGCAAGGACGAGGAAGGCCGCAGCATCCGGGTCTCGCGGCGCACCGGTAAGGACCTCTGAAGCCATGAGCGCACCCACCCGTGAGCTGCCCCGGCTGCTCGCCCGCTACCGCGCGGAGATCGCGCCGGCACTGCAGTCCGAGTTCGGCTACCCCAACGTCATGCAGATCCCCGGTCTGGTCAAGATCGTGGTCAACATGGGCGTCGGCGAGGCCACCCGTGACGCCAAGCTGATGGACGGCGC
>JAOPWO010000190.1 GCA_025965635.1 Modestobacter sp.
CTGCACGTCCCACACCGGGGACCAGCCCGCGCCCGTGGCCGCGCAACAGCAACCAGCCCAGGGACAGCACCAGCGCGCAGACGCTGCCCACCCAGGCAGCCAGCAGCGGGTCGTCCCCGACCTGGATGGCGAACAGGCGCACGCTGTCGCTGGCGCCGAACACGAGCGCCACGACCAGTCCCATCGCCATCCCCTGCAGATGGTGGCTGTCCCTCCGGCGAGGGGGTGACGCGCCGGCGTCGTGGTCCGGTTGCTCCACGGCCGCCCTCGCGCCCACCAGTGCGGCCGGGACGGAGGCGCGGTCGCGGCTGAGGATCCACACCGAGAGCACGATGAGCACCACGCCGACGACACCGGCCATCGTCGGGACCTGACCGAACAGCACCAGGCCCAGCGGCAGGCTGAACAGCGGCGCAGCATTCACCACGGTGCTCGCCCGGGACGGCCCGATGCGGCCGATGGTGAAGAACAGGCCCGAACGTCCGAGCAACCCGGCCAGCAGACCCACCGCTGCGTACAGCAGCAGCGCACTCACCGGCACCGAGCTCAGCCCGAAGTCGGTCCCGTGCTTCCACAGCACCGCGATGCCGAGCAGCAGGACGTTCCAGAGCAGGGTCGCCGGGATGATGAGCACACCCCGGACGAGGCCGGCCCGCGCGAGGCAGACGTTCGTCGTCGCGTAGCAGCACGCCGCACCGAGCGACAGCAGCACCCCTGACAGCACGTCAACTCCTGTCGAACCCGGAACCGGACGGGGAGACGAGGACCGGCGTCCCGGCTGCGTTTCCGCAGCCGGGACGCCGATCCCCGGGGGGACGTATCGACGACGTCCGGCTGTCAGCCGCGCGCGTCCCGGATCTCGTCGGTCCACCACTTGTCGAGCTCCCAGGGAGCGTCGACATCGGCGGCCTCAGCCGAGACCATCGCCTTCCAGAACGCCTCCATGCCCGCATCGGAGGGCAGTCGACCGTCCTCGTAGAAGGTCGGCATCAGCTCCTCGTAGGCGGCCGCGCCGTACTTCTGCTCGACCTTGAAGCGGTCGGCCAGCACCTTGGAGGCCTCGTCCGCGTTGTCCCTCGCCCACGTGATGGCGTCGGCCAGCCCGTCCGCCAGCGCGACCAGCTGGTCCTCCTTCGCGGTGATCGTCTCCGCCTTCGCGTAGACGACCTCCTTCGGCCACTCGGGCGCGAGCTCCTCGGCCTGGGTGGCGAGCTCGGTGAAGCCCTCCTCGGCGATCTGGTACTTCGTCGGCGGGCTGACGAGCGCGACGTCCAGCGTGCCGGCCCGCAGGGCGGCGATCCCGTTGGCGGTCGCCCCCACCTGCTGGTACTTGAGGTCCTCACCGGGGGTGAGACCCCGGCCGGACGCGATGGCGTCGAGCACCAGGTTGTCCAGCGCGCCGTGGCTGGAGACGCCGAACGTGCCGCCCTTGGCGTCCTCGAGCGTCCGGTACTCGGGCTTGCCGTACCAGGCGAAGTCGGCAGCGTTCATACCGGCCCAGAAGACCTTGACGTCGTGGCCCTCGTTGATGAGGTTCACCGCGCCGTTCAGGCCCGCAGAGCTGACGTCGACCGCACCGCCGACGAATGCCTGGACGCCATCGGCCGGCGCCTTGAACTCGATGATCTCGACGTCGAGCCCGAGATCGCCCCACGTGTCCTGGGCCTCGGCCCAGAAGAACGGGGCGAAGGCCATGACCGGAACACTGAGCCCGACCTTCAGCGTGCCGAGGTCCTCGGCCGCCCCACTGGGGCTGCTCGTGTCCGTGCTGGCCTCACTACCGCAGGCGGCGAGCGGAAGGGCGAGGACCGCGAGCGCGCTCACTGCGAGGGTGCGTAACTGCTTCAATGTGTGTCCCTTCGACACGGCGATGCGGACCGGAATGGCCGCTCGCAGGCAGGTGTAGTGCAGGGCGACGAGGCTGGACCAACCCGCCGTACCGCTGGCCGGGATGCCGGTCCGGTCCGTGACCAGCCCGTGTCCGGAGCAGCCCGCAGGCTCAGCCGAGCAGGCGTCCGGCCTGTTCGTAGCCCCATGCCATGGCGTCGGCCGGCGGCATGCAGAGCTCGGGGACGAACCCCTCGTCCCCGTAGCCGGTGGCGTCGATGACCATCTTCGAGGTGCGCGAGTGACCCGAGCGCTTCTCGAACTCCGGCAGGGACGGGTCGAGGATGATCCCGACGAGCCCGTTGAGGATCTCGATGTCGCGGTGCGGCTGCACGCGCGTGGCCACCGCCCAGGCCACCATGTCCGGGTCCCGGGGGTCGATGCTCGAGTCGACGACGGTCAGCTGCTTGATGTACCGGCCGCCCCAGGTGCCCAGCACCGCGAGACCGAACATCTTGCCGTAGCCCTCGCAGAGCTTGTCGACGCTGACGACCGCCGTGAACGCCCCGCACCCGCTCTCGGTGATGTTGATGTCGCGCAGCCCGGAGTGGGGGACCATCCGCCGGATCTCGGCCTCCGCGGGGATGCTCTGCATCAGCGTGCTGTCCTGCGGCGGCCGCCCCTGGTAGGCCGACAGGTGCAGCGCGTCCCGCCGCATCGTCATGCAGGTGATCTCGACGA
>JAOPWO010000230.1 GCA_025965635.1 Modestobacter sp.
GCAGACCGACGTGACCGAGCGGGTGCGGGTCGAGGACGACCGCAAGGCCGCCTTCGCCGCCGAGCAGGCGGCCCGCCGGGACGCCGAGGAGGCGCAGGCCGCGGCCGACGCCGCCCGGGTCGAGGCCGAGCGGGCACAGAGCCGGCTGGCGCTGATGGCCGAGGCCACCAGCACGCTGAGCGCGACGCTGGACATGAGCGAGCTGTTCGACCGGCTGGCTTCGCTGTGCGTGCCGCTGCTGGGCGACTGGGTGTTCCTGACGATGATCGACGAGCACGGCGCGGTGCGCGAGACCGCCGCCCGGCACCGCGACGGCCGGGAGGACGAGCTGGCGGAGCTCGCCGCCCGGCACGCGATGAACCTGCCCCCCGACTCACCGAGCCGGCGCAGCCTGACCACCGCAGAACCGGTGCTCGTGGAGCAGGTGACCGAGGACTGGGTGCAGCGGGTCTTCCCGGCGTCGACCACCGCCGACCTGTTCACCCGGCTGGGCGGCACGTCGGTGCTGACCGTCCCGCTGGTGGCGCGTCGTCGCATGCTCGGTGCGATGGCGCTGGTCACCGGGGCCGGCCGGTCGTTCTCCACCGACGACCTCGACCTGGCGCAGGACCTGTCCCGTCGGGCGGCGATGGCGATGGACAACGTGCGGCTCTACCAGCAGGAGCACACGGTCGCCGAGACCCTGCAGCGCACGCTCCTGCCCCAGCTGCCCGAGCTCCCCGGCGTGATGGCGGCGGCGCACTACGTCAGCGCGTCCACCGCCGCCGACGTCGGTGGCGACTTCTACGACCTGCTGGAGCTGCCGGACGGCGCGGTGGGCATCGCCGTCGGTGACGTGGTCGGCCACGACCTCGCGGCCGCCGCGGCGATGGGCCACCTGCGGGGGCTGCTGCGCGCCTGCACCTGGGACACCGGCGACCCCGACCCCGGCGCGGTGCTCGGCCGGCTGGACCGGCTGGTGCAGGGGCTGCGGGTGGCCGAGATGGCGACCATCGTCTACGTCCGGGCCCTCCGCCCGGTCACGCCGGGGGGTCCGTGGCGGCTGGAGCTGGGCAACGCCGGTCACCCGCCGATGCTGCTGCGCGCCGCCGACGGCAGCGTCCACCTGCTGGACGGCGTCACCGGGCTGCTGATCGGCGTGGACGCCAGCACCCGGCGGACGTCGCTCGCGGTGGAGGTGCCGGCGGGCACCACGCTGATCGCCTACACCGACGGGCTCATCGAGCGTCCGGGCGAGGACCTCGACCAGGGCATCGCCTCGCTGGTCGCCCGGCTGTCCACGGCACCGGTCGAGGCGACGCCCGCCGAGCTCTGCCGGTACGCCGTCGGCCCGGCCCCCGACCGCCGGGACGACGTCGCGGTGATCGCCGTCCGGTTCCAGTGAGGACCGGCTAGAACTGCAGGCCGTAGCCCCCGCGGTGGAAGACCAGCGGGCTGCGGGCCGGGTCGGCGCCCAGGTCGAGCACCCGGCCGACGACGATGGTGTGGTCGCCGCCCTCGTGCTCGGCCCACACCTCGCTGTCGATCCAGGCGACGACCCCGTCGAGCATCGGGGAGCCGTGCGGGCTGGGCGCCCAGGTGACCCCGGCGTACTTGTCGGTGCCCGAGCGGGCGAACTGCTGGGACAACTCGCTCTGGTCCTCGGCCAGCACGTTGATGCAGAACCGGCCGACCTCGCGCAGCCGCGGCCAGGTGGTCGACGTCCGCGCCGGGCAGAAGGCGACCAGCGGCGGGTCCAGCGACAGCGAGCTGAAGGACTGGCAGGTGAAGCCGATCGGGCCCTCCGGCCCGATCGCGGTCACCACGGTCACGCCGGAGGCGAAGTGCCCCAGCACGTCGCGCATCACCCGGGGGTCGACCACCGGCGGCGGCACGTCCGCCGTCTCTACCGTCATGGCTGCATCCCACCACGTACCGGGACCGGGCCGCGCGGGGCGTTGCGCCCGCCGGCCCGGTACAGCGAGCTGGGCAGGGCACGGCCGACGGCGGCCTCGGTGGCCGCGGCCGCGGTGAGGACGGCGTCCAGGTCGATACCGGTGCTGACCCCGGCGTCGGCGAGCCAGTAGACGAGCTCCTCGGTGGCGATGTTGCCGCTGGCCCCGGGGGCGAACGGGCAGCCGCCCAGCCCGCCGACCGAGGCGTCGAGCTGGGTGACCCCGGCCTGGAGCGCCACCAGGGCGTTGGCCTGGCCGGTGCCCCGGGTGTCGTGGAAGTGCACGCCCAGCGGGGTGCCGGGGCAGCTGCGGCGGACGGCATCGAGCAGCTGGACGACGCGCAGCGGGGTGGTCGTGCCGATGGTGTCGCCCAGGCAGAGCGCGTCGGCGCCGGCGGTCACCGCGGCGCGGGTGACGTCGACGGTGCGGGCCACGGGGATGCGGCCGTCGAAGGGGCAGTCCCAGGCGGTGGCGACGACGACCTCCAGCGAGCCGCCGGCGCCGTGTGCCAGCGCCGCGATCTCCCCGACCGCGCCCACCGCACCCGCCGTCGGCCGCCCGGCGTTGGCCAGGCTGTGCGAGTCCGACGCCGACACCACGTACTCCAGGTGCGCGATCCCCGCGTCCACCGCCCGCTGCGCACCCCGCAGGTTGGCCACCAACGCCGAGAAGTGCACGCC
>JAOPWO010000074.1 GCA_025965635.1 Modestobacter sp.
CGGCGACCCGCAGGCGGCTCCGGTGGACGAGCGCACGGACGAGGCTCCCGGCACGTAGGGGGCCGCGGCACGGCCCGTCCCCCTTGCGGGGGGCGGGCCGTCCCGCGTTCGGGCGTGGGCCCCGAGCGCCGTCGGTGCGCGCTCACTCCGCCCAGGTCGGGCGGGCGGTGTCCACCTGCCACGCGCAGACCGTGAGCGGTCCGGTGAGCACCCCCTCGCCGGGCCCGGCGGTCACCTCACCGTCGCGGTGCACCACCCACAGCCCGGGCGGCGGGGCCACCAGCTCACCCACGCCGCTGACCGCCAGCCACAGCCGCGCGTCCACCCGGCGGAGGTCCACCCACCCGGACGACGCGGCCAGCACCTGGTGCTCGGGCGACGCACCGGGGTCGGAGGAGCGCAGGTACGCCTGGACGACGTGCGCCCCGTCGTCCCCGGCGACCTCGTCGTGCGCCAGCCCCGCGCCCGCACGCAGCACCCCGACATCGCCGGGGCCCAGCACGGCACCGCGCTCCCAGCGGTGGGTCAGTGAGCCGCTCAGCACCACCACGACGACGTCGACGTCGCGGTGCGTGTGCCGGCCGTACCCCTGCCCCGGGGTCAGCCGGTCGTCGGCCAGCCGCAGCAGCGGGCCCACCGAGCCGTCGACCGGCTCGAGCAGCACCCGAGAGTCCGGATGGTTCACCGCGTCTCCTCCTCCACCGGTGCGCCGGCCGGCGCACCCCAGCGGCCGGCGCACCGGCCGGCCACCACCATCGCGAGCAGTGTCCAGCCCACCCCGAGTGCCTCGCCGGCGACCACGTCGGAGAGCCAGTGCACCCCCAACCACAGCCGGGTCATGCCGACCAGGACGCAGAGGGCCACCCCCGCGCCCAGCCACCACCGCCGCGCTCCGGCACCCAGCGACGGCCAGGCCAGCAACAGCCCCGCGGTCACCAGCACGGCCACGCCCACGGCGTGCCCGCTCGGGAACGCCAGCGACGTGTACGGCGCCCCACCCTCGGCGAACTGCGGCCGTTCCCGGCCGAGCAGCTCCTTGAGCAGCGCGTTGAGCGGGGCGACGAGCAGGACGGCGGTGCCCACCCAGCCCGCCGTCCACCAGCGACGGCGGGCCACCAGCACGGCGAGCACCGGCAGGAAGAGCAGCCCGCGGACGCCGGCCAGCCCCGGCGCGGTGGCCACCTGCAACAGCAGTTCCACGGCCGGCGACCGGTCGTCGCCGGCGTAGAGCGCCGCGCTCACCGCCCGGTCCACCCGCAGCAGCGGCCCGGCGCCGGACAGCACCGCGGCAGCCAGCACCGCCACCAGCAGGAGGGCCGCGACGGCGACGCCGGGCGCCCACCGCGGTGCGTGGACGACGTCGGGTGGGGGGTGCGGCACCGCACCACCATCCCCGACCGGGGGACGCGTGACACGCTGAACGCGTGGAGACCGCGGGAGAGGGCCGGTGAGGGCACAGCCCTCGGCGGCGACGCTGAGCCGCCTGGAGCGCGCCTCGAGCGCGCTGGCCACCCAGGCGGTGGCCCGGATGGACGAGGAGCTGTCCTGGTTCCGCGCCATGCCGGCCGCGCAGCGCTCCTGGGTGACGCTCGTGGCGCAGGCCGGCATCGCCTCCATGGTCGAGTGGTGCCGCAACCCCGGCCGGCCACCGCGGCTCACCGGCGAGGTGTTCGGCGCGGCCCCCCGCGAGCTGGTGCGCGCCGTCCCGCTGAAGCAGACCGTCGACCTGATCAAGGTGACCGTCGAGGTGGTGGAGGACCGGGTCGAGCAGGTCGCCGAGCCCGGCGACGCCGCGCAGCTACGACTGGCGGTCCTGCAGTACAGCCGCGAGGTCGCCTTCGCGACCGCGCACGTCTACGCCAGCTACGCCGAGAACCGCGGCGCCTGGGACGCCCGCCTGGAGGCACTCGTCGTCGACGCGCTGGTCCGCGGCGAGCGGTCCGACGAGCTCCCCGGCCGGGCCGCCGCGCTGGGCTGGGCGACCACCGGGCCGGTGCTGGTGCTGGTGGGCTCGGCACCGGCGGGTGTGGAGGACCAGCGTTCGGCGGTGCGTCGCGCCGCCCGGTCCCAGCACAGCGAGGTGCTCGTCGGGGTGCACGCCGACAAGCTCGTCGTCGTCCTGGGCGGCGCCACCGGGCTGGAGGCCGTCGCCGACCGGGTGAGCCGCGAGTTCGGGCCCGGCGCGGTGGTGCTGGGGCCGCAGGCGGAGTCGCTGTCCCACGCCGGGGAGTCGGCGACCGCGGCGCTGGCCGGACTGCGCGCGGCGGCCGCCTGGCCGGAGGCGCCCCGGCCGGTCGCCGCGGACGACCTGCTTCCCGAGCGCGCCCTGGACGGCGACCCGACGGCGCGGGCGGCCCTGTCCGAGCGGGTCTCCCTGCCGCTGCAGGCGGCCGGCAGCGAGGTGCTGGAGACCGTGCGGGTCGTGCTGGGCAACGGCGGCAACCTGGAGGCCAGCGCCCGGGCCCTCTTCGTGCACACCAACACCGTGCGCTACCGGCTGAAGCGGGCCGCGGAACTCACCGGCTACTCGGCCACCGACGCCCGCGGCGCCTGGACCCTGCAGCTCGCCCTGGCGCTGAGCGGGCTGGACGGCGACCGCTCGCTCTGGCACTGAACCGAACCGTCCCGGCCCGAATTACACGCATGCAATTGTGGCCTCCACCACCGACACGCGGGCCCAGCTGCGGTTGACGCCCTCCCCTTTGGAGGGATCCTCCAAAGGGACATCACTTTTCTTCGTGGTTCTCAGCACCGCGTATCGGCGGTGGGACTGGCACGGTGGGCACTTGCTGGCCTTCATCTCTCCCGGACAGGGTGCTCAGAAGCCCGGAATGCTCACGCCCTGGCTCGAG
>JAOPWO010000318.1 GCA_025965635.1 Modestobacter sp.
GAGCAGGCCCCGCCGGCTGTGGTGGTCGTGCTTGTGCAGCTTGAGGTGCTCGGTCAGGTCGCTGATCCGTCGGGTCAGCATCGCGACCTGCACCTCTGGCGAACCGGTGTCGCCCTCGACCGTCGCGTTCTCTGTCATGATCTGCTGCTTCGTTGCGCTCTCAAGCGCCATGTGTTGCCTCCAGGGCAGGTCACGTGTGGCCCCCGGTCTGTGTCACGGGGGCAGCATGCACACACGTCGGTCCCCCGACGCTGCGGACGAGGTTACACGCCGAGGGCGACCGGACCACCGGGCGTCACCCCAGACCGAGGACGGCCCGGGTGTCCTGCACGTCGCGGTCCATCGCCTCGAGCAGCTCCGGGACACCGGCGAAGGCCGTCATGCCACGCAGCCGGGCGACGAACTCGACCCCCACGTGCTCGCCGTACAGGTCGCCGGAGTAGTCGAGCAGGTGCGCCTCCACCGTGCGCCGGCTGCCGGCGAAGGTGGGGTTGCTGCCCACCGAGATCGCCGCCGGGTGGCTGCTGCGGCTGGCGCCGGTGACGTGGTCGCGCAGCACCAGGGCACCGGCGTAGACCCCGTCGGCGGGTACGGCGGTGTACGGCTGGCTCTCCACGTTGGCGGTGG
The DNA here is from genome assembly GCA_025965635.1 of Modestobacter sp. Taxonomy (GTDB): domain Bacteria; phylum Actinomycetota; class Actinomycetes; order Mycobacteriales; family Geodermatophilaceae; genus Modestobacter. Next base: position 628 of record JAOPWO010000318.1, read on the forward strand.
GGTAGCCCAGCTCGCGTCCGCGGCGATCGCCACGCACCACGACGCCGTCGACCCGGGGCGGGCGGCCCAGGGCCAGCGCGGCCGAGGCCATGTCGCCGGCGGAGACGCAGGCGCGGATGTACGTCGAGGAGATCGTGACCTCGCCGTCGCCGTCCAGGTCGGGGGCCTGGCCGACGCTGGTGAGGTCGACGCCCTCCACGGCGAAGCCGAACCGGCGACCCTCGGCGGTGAGCGAGTCCACCGAGCCCGCGGCCCGGTGCCCGTAGGTGAAGTTCCGCCCGACGACGACCTGGGCTGCGTGCAGGTGCTCGACCAGCACCGTGTGGGTGAAGCCCTCCGGGGACAGCCGGCTGAACTCGGGGGTGAACGGCAGGACGCACATGGCGTCGACGCCGAGCGCGGCCACCAGCTCGGCCTTGCGGTCGGCCGAGGTGAGGATCGCCGGGTGCGACCCGGGGCGCACCACCTCGGCCGGGTGCGGGTCGAAGGTCAGCAGCAGCGACGGGCGGTTCAGCGCGCGGGCACGTGCCACCGCCGTGCCGATCAGCTGCTGGTGCCCGCGATGGACGCCGTCGTACATCCCCACGGTGACCACCGTGCGGCCGAGTTCGGCCGGCGTGGCCTCCAGGCGCCGCCAGCGCAGCACGCCGCTCCCCTCCCCCGCGATCAGGACGTCAGGAGGCCGGCGCGACACGGTGCAGCCAGCCGTGGGTGTCGGGCACCCGGCCGTGCTGGACGTCGAGCAGGTGGCGGCGAAGCTGCATGGTCAACGGGCCGGGCTCGCCGTCGCCGATCGAGAAGTCGCCGGTGCGGGCCTTCACCGTCCCGACCGGGGTGATGACGGCGGCGGTGCCGCAGGCGAAGGTCTCGGTGATCGAACCGTCGGCCGCTCCCGACCGCCACTCGTCGACGCTGATCCGCCGCTCGGTGACCGTGTGCCCCAGCTCGCGGGCCACGGTGATCAGCGAGTCGCGGGTGATGCCGGGCAGCAGCGTGCCGGTCAGCTCCGGGGTGACCAGCTCGGCGTCGTCGCCGGCGCCGAGGACGAAGAACAGGTTCATCCCGCCCATCTCCTCGACGTAGCGCTTCTCCACCGCGTCGAGCCAGACCACCTGGTCGCAGCCGGCGGCGATCGCCTGCTCCTGGGCCAGCAGGCTGGCGGCGTAGTTGCCGGCGCACTTGACGTCGCCGGTGCCTCCGGGCGCGGCCCGGATGTAGTCCTCGGACAGGTACACCGAGACCGGGTGCACGCCGCGGGGGAAGTACGCCCCGGCCGGACTGGCGATCACGATGAACTGGTACTCGTGGGCCGGCCGCACCCCCAGGAACGGCTCGGTGGCCAGCATGTAGGGCCGGATGTACAGCGTCTGGTCCGCGCCGGTCGGCACCCAGTCCCGGTCGGTGTCGACGAGGGCGTCGACGGCCGCGATGAAGGACTCCTCGGGCACCGTGGGCATGGCGAGCCGGACGGCGCCGCGGGCGAACCGGGCGGCGTTGGACTCGGGCCGGAAGGTGGCCACGGTGCCGTCGGGCTGGGCGTAGGCCTTCAGCCCCTCGAAGATCGACTGGGCGTAGTGCAGCGCCGCGGCGCTGGGGTCCATCTGCAGCGGCGCGTAGGCGGTGAGCCGGGCGTCGTACCAGCCCTGACCGGCGCGGTAGCGGGCGACGAACATCGAGTCGGTGAAGTACCGGCCGAAGCCCGGGTCCTCCAGCAGCTGGGCCCGCTCGGCGGCGAAGCGGCGCGGCACGGCATCCACGACCAGCGGCACGCCCTCGGAGAACTCCCGGGAGGAGGTACGGCTGTCGGCGAGCGTGTCGGTCATGGCTCCCACCTGCGGGTGTGCGTGCTGAAGCGGCGCCGGCGGTTGCCGGGGCCGCCCCGCCACCCTAGCCCGCGCCCGGTGCACGGCCCCGGGCGCGGGCGGCAGGTCAGCTCCGCTCGCCCTGCGGGCCGGCCGACTCGATGACCTGGTAGCTCCAGAGGTGGTTCTGGGAGCGCTCGGCGGCCGGGGCCAGCGTGTCACCGCCGCCGTCGTGCGCCCGGTCGAAGTCCTGGCTGTCCTGCCAGGACCGGTACGCCTCCTCATCGCTCCACCGGGTGTAGACGAGGTAGGAGTCGGTGCCCTCGACCGGGCGGAGCAGCTCGAACCACTCGAAACCCGGAGTGCTCTCCACGGCTCCGGCGCGGCCGGCGAACCGCTCCTCGAAGCGGGCCCGCTTGTCCTCCGGCACGGTCACCACGTTGATCTTCACGACGCTCATGGGGGCATCCTGCCCAACGGCGGCCGGGATGGCACGGCGGGTACGGGAGACTGTCGTCGTGACCGAGCTCCGCCGCACCGCCGACGTGGGGGTGGCCCGGCTGGACGTCGACCGCGCGGCCCGCACCGGGACCCCCGAGGTCGTCTACGCCGCCGGCAAGACCCCCGACCAGACCGTCACCTGCCTGGCCGGGCTGCTCGACGCCGGTGCCGGGCCGGGTGGGCGGGCCTTCGCGTGGGCCACCCGGGTCGACGCGGCCACCGCCGCCGCGGTGCGCACCCGGTGGCCGGAC
>JAOPWO010000337.1 GCA_025965635.1 Modestobacter sp.
GCTGGCCGCGGCGCTCGCCTTCGAGGGCCGCGCCGCCGGGCGGCGGGTCGGCGGGGTGACCGTCGACCACGGGCTGCAGGACGGCTCCGCCGACCGCGCCGCGGGGACGGCGGCACTGCTGCGCGAGATCGGCCTGGACCCGGTGCTCACCGTCGCGGTCGTGGTCGGGGACGACGGTGGCCCCGAGGCGGCCGCCCGCAGCGCCCGGTACGCCGCGCTCGGGGGAGTCGCCCGGGACCACGGCGCCCGGATCGCCCTGGGCCACACCCTGGACGACCAGGCCGAGACAGTGCTGCTGGGGTTGGGCCGCGGCTCGGGCCCGCGCTCGGTGGCCGGCATGGTCGCCGACCGGGTGAGCGGGGGAGTGGGGTGGTGGCGCCCGCTGCTCGGCGTCCGGCGCGCCGTGACGCGGCAGGCGTGCGCCGATGCCGAGCTGCCGGTCTGGGACGACCCGTGGAACACCGACCCCGCCTACACCCGGGTCCGGCTGCGCACCGACGTGCTGCCGCTGCTGGAGGACGTCCTCGGTGGCGGGGTGGCCGCCGCGCTGGCCCGCACCGCCGGGCTGCTCCGGGAGGACCTCGACGCCCTCGACGCGCTGGCCGACGCCGAGCGGCTGCGACTGGCCGGTCCCGACGGGCTCCCGGCGCCGGAGCTGACGGGGCTGCCCGCCGCGCTGCGCCGCCGGGTGCTGCGCGGCTGGCTGCTCGACGCCGGGGTGCCGGACCTGCAGGCGGTGCACCTGGGCGCGGTCGACGGCCTCCTGACCCGGTGGCGCGGCCAGGGCCGGGTGGACCTGCCGGGCGGTGCCGGCGTCGTCCGGGCGTCTGGCAGGCTGGTCCTGCAGCCGCCCGGTCCCCGCGGCCCCTCGTCCCGCTGCCATCCCCACCTCTCCGAGGAGCACCATCCGTGACTGAGTCCGACGTCCCCGCCCCTGGCACCGGGTCCCTCGGTCCCGATCACGGCTACGGCCCGGACATCGACCACGTGCTGCTGTCCGAGGAGCAGATCCAGGAGAAGATCGGCGAACTCGCCGCCACCATCGCCGACGACTACGCCGGTCGCGAGATCCTGCTCGTCGGCGTGCTCAAGGGCGCCGTGCTGTTCATGTCCGACTTCGCCCGGGCCCTGCAGCTGCCCACCCAGATGGAGTTCATGGCGGTGTCCTCCTACGGGTCGGCGACGAGTTCCTCCGGCGTCGTCCGCATCCTCAAGGACCTCGACCGGGACATCGCGGACAAGCACGTGCTGGTCCTCGAGGACATCATCGACTCCGGGCTGACCCTGTCCTGGCTGCTGAAGAACCTGGGCGGCCGGCGGCCCGCGTCGCTGGAGGTCTGCGCCCTGCTGCGCAAGCCCGATGCGATCAAGGTGGAGGTCCCGGTGCGGTACGTGGGCTTCGACATCCCCAACGAGTTCGTGGTCGGCTACGGGCTGGACTACGCCGAGCGCTACCGCGATCTGCCCTACATCGGCACCCTCAAGCCCGAGGTGTACACCCACTGACGTAGCGCGACTTCGACACCCGCGCCGCGGAGGCCCCACCCAGGGGCGAGCCTGCGAGCGGTGAGGAGGGCGGGCTCCTTCTGCGGTGTACCTTCGGGGCCAACGACGTCGCCTCCGCGGCGGGGTGCCCACCGGGTCGCGAGCGGCGTCCCCGACGATCAGGAGGGTCGACGGGCGAGCCGGGCCGACCCGGATGGCCCGGCATCGGTGTATGGAGCGTAAGAAGATCGTCCGCTCGGTCTGGTTCTGGGTCGCCATCGTCGTCGTGCTGATGTTCGTGGCGTCCAGCTTCTTCCGGGGCAACGGCGGATACGAAGAGGTCCCCACGTCGACGGCGTTGGCCCAGTTCTCCGAGGGCAACGTCGACCGTGTCACGATCAACGACAAGGAACAGACGCTCGACCTCGACCTCCGCTCGGCGGTGGACGGCAGCACCAAGGTGACCACCGCCTACCCGGCCGGGGCCTCCGAGCAGGTCTTCGACCTGGTCCGCGGGCAGGGTGACAGCGACAGCGTCGCCTTCGACACCAACGTCACCCAGGACAACCTCCTGGTGAGCGTGCTGGTCAGCTTCCTGCCGTTCGTGATCCTGCTCCTGCTGCTGTTCTGGCTGTTCAACTCGATGCAGGGCGGCGGCCGCGGCGTCATGGCCTTCGGCAAGTCCAAGGCCAAGGTGGTCAGCAAGGACACCCCGAAGACGACGTTCGCCGACGTCGCCGGCGCCGACGAGGCGATCGAGGAGCTGCACGAGATCAAGGACTTCCTGCAGAACCCGGTCAAGTACCAGGCCATCGGCGCGAAGATCCCCAAGGGCGTGCTCCTGTTCGGTCCTCCCGGGACCGGCAAGACGCTGCTGGCCCGCGCCGTGGCTGGTGAGGCAGGGGTGCCGTTCTACGCGATCTCCGGCTCGGACTTCGTCGAGATGTTCGTCGGTGTCGGCGCCAGCCGGGTCCGCGACCTGTTCGAGCAGGCCAAGCAGAACGCCCCGGCGATCATCTTCATCGACGAGATCGACGCCGTCGGCCGGCACCGCGGCGCCGGCATGGGCGGGGGGCACGACGAGCGCGAACAGACGCTGAACCAGATGCTGGTCGAGATGGACGGCTTCGACGTCCGCGGCGGCGTCATCATGATCGCCGCGACCAACCGGCCGGACATCCTCGACCCGGCGCTGCTGCGCCCGGGCCGGTTCGACCGGCAGATCGCCGTGGACCGCCCCGACCTCCTGGGCCGCGTCGCCGTCCTCAAGGTGCACGCCACCGGCAAGCCGCTGGCCGCCGACGTCGACCTGGAGACGGTCGCCCGCCGGACTCCGGGCTTCACCGGCGCCGACCTGGCCAACGTGCTCAACGAGGCCGCGCTGCTCACCGCCCGGCACGGCGGGACGATGATCACCGATGAGAGCCTCGAGGAGGCGATCGACCGGGTCATCGCCGGTCCCGAGCGGAAGACCCGCGCGATGAGCGACAAGGAGAAGAAGGTCACCGCCTACCACGAGGGCGGACACGCCCTGGTGGCGCACGCGCTGCCCAACCTGGACCCGGTGCACAAGGTCACGATCCTGCCGCGCGGCCGCTCGCTCGGGCACACCCTCGTGCTGCCCACCGAGGACAAGTACACCCAGACGCGCTCGGAGATGATCGACACCCTCGCCTACGCGCTGGGCGGCCGGGCCGCCGAGGAGCTCGTCTACCACGAGCCCACCACCGGCGCGGGCAACGACATCGAGAAGGCCACCTCGATGGCCCGGGCGATGGTCACCCAGTACGGCATGAGCGCCAAGCTGGGTGCGGTGAAGTACGGCAGCACCGACGCCGAGCCGTTCCTGGGCCGGGACATGGGTTCGCGACCGGACTACTCCGAAGCCGTCGCCGCCGACATCGACGGCGAGGTGCGGGCTCTGATCGAGGCCGCGCACGACGAGGCCTGGGAGATCCTGGTCGAGTACCGCGACGTCCTGGACGCCCTCGTGCTGGAGCTGATCGAGAAGGAGACGCTGTCCAAGGAGGACATCGCCCGGATCGCCGGCACGGTGAGCAAGCGTCCCGCGCTGGCGCCCTACAGCGGCTTCGGGAAGCGGACGCCGTCCGACCAGCCGCCGGTGCTCACCCCGGCCGAGCGCGCGGCGGGCAACGGTGGTGCCAACGGGCACGTGCTCGGTGGCCAGACCCCGGTCGGGGACCTGGGCGCCCCCGCGCCGCGCCGGTGACCAGCCCGGACGACGTGGTCCCGATCGACCATGCCCGCGCCGAGGCCGCGGTCCGGGAACTGCTCATCGCGTTGGGGGAGGACCCCGACCGCCCGGGCTTGCAGGACACGCCCGGGCGGGTGGCCCGCGCCTACGCGGAGACGTTCGGCGGGCTGCACCTGGACCCGGTCGAGGTGCTGTCCACCACCTTCGAGGAGGACCACGACGAGCTGGTGCTGGTCAAGGACATCCCGATGTACTCGACCTGCGAGCACCACCTGGTGCCCTTCCACGGCGCCGCCCACGTCGGGTACATCCCGGGCCCGGACGGCCGGGTCACCGGGCTGTCGAAGCTGGCGCGGCTGGTCGACCTCTTCGCCCGCCGGCCGCAGGTCCAGGAGCGGATGACCCGGCAGATCGCCGACGCGATGGTGGAGGGGCTCAAGCCGCGGGGGGCGCTCGTGGTTGTCGAGGCCGAGCACCTGTGCATGGCGATGCGCGGCATCCGCAAACCGGGGTCGCGGACGGTGACCTCCGCGGTGCGCGGGATCTTCCGGGAGAACGCGGCCACCCGCGCCGAGGCGATGAGCTTGGTCCTGGGCCGGTGAGCGCCCGGACGATGCCGATCCTCCGACCCGGCCGGTGCGTGGTGATGGGCGTCCTCAACGTCACCCCCGACTCGTTCTCCGACGGCGGGTGTTTCGCCGACACCGCCTCCGCGGTGGCGCACGGGCTGGCGATGCACGCCGCCGGTGCCGACTACGTCGACGTCGGCGGGGAGTCGACCCGGCCCGGCGCTGACCGGGTGGACGCCGGCGAGGAGTGCCGCCGGGTGGTGCCGGTGGTCGCCGAGCTGGTGGCCGCGGGCGTCCGGGTCAGCGTGGACACCACCCGGGCCGAGGTCGCCGCCGCTGCGCTGACGGCCGGCGCGGAGCTGGTCAACGACGTCAGCGGCGGGCTCGCCGACGCCGGGATGGCCCGGCTGGTCGCCGACGCCGGCGTGCCGTGGGTGCTCATGCACTGGCGCGGCCACAGCCGGGAGATGTACGCCGCGGCCCGCTACGGCGACGTGGTCACCGAGGTCTCCGCCGAGCTGACCGCCCGGGTGGAGGACGTGGTCGCCGCGGGCGTGGCGCCGGAGCAGCTCGTGCTCGACCCGGGCCTGGGCTTCGCCAAGCGCGCCGAGCAAAACTGGGCGCTGCTGGCCGGGCTGGAGCGGCTGGTCGCGCTGGGCCTGCCGGTGCTGGTCGGCGCCTCCCGCAAGACCTTCCTCGGGCGGCTGCTGGCCGACACCGAGGGAGCCACCCGCCCGGCCGAGCAGCGGGACGCCGCCACGCTGGCGACCACCGTGCTGGCCGCCGAGGCCGGCGCCTGGGGCGTCCGGGTGCACGACGCCGCGGCGTCCGCCGACGCCGTCCGCACCGTCGCCGCGGTGCGGGCGGTCCGGGGCTGGGGACCGGTCGGGCACGATGGCAGCCGTGCCTGACCGACCCACCTCCGGTGCAGGAGCGGAGCGGCTCCGCCGCACGGCCCCTGACGGACCCACCTCCGGTGCAGGAGCGGAGCGGCTCCGCCGCACGGCCCCTGACCGGATCACCGTCCACGGCCTCACCGGCCACGGCCACCACGGCGTCTACGCCGTCGAGCGGGAGCAGGGGCAGACCTTCCGGGTCGACGCGGTGCTCGAGCTCGACACCGCCCCGGCCGCCGCCAGCGACGACCTCACCCTGACCGTCAACTACGCCGAGCTCGCCCAGCGGCTGCACGCGCTGCTCGTCGGCGACCCCGTCGACCTGATCGAGACCCTCGCGCAGCGGCTGGCCGACGTCTGCCTGGCCTACGAGCCCGTGCAGGCGGTGCAGATCACCGTGCACAAGCCGGACGCCGACCTCGGGGTGCCCGCCGCCGACGTCACCGTCGCCATCCGGCGCGAGCAGGAGGACCCGCTCCTCCCCACGGCTCGGGAGCTCGCCGCGGGCCTTGAGAGCGGGCCGAGGAGCGGATGACGAATCCATCCCTCCCCACGCGTGCGGTGCTCTCGCTCGGCGGCAACCTGGGCGACCGGGTCGGCACCGTGCGCGGGGCGCTGGTGGCACTGAAGGAGCACGGGCTGGTGGCCCGGTCGATGCTCTACGAGACGCCGCCGTGGGGCCCGGTCGAGCAGCCGCCGTACCTCAACGCGATCGCCGTCGTCCGGGGCGACCGGGATGCCACCGGCTGGCTGGCCCTCGCCTCCGAGCTGGAGCAGGCGGCCGGCCGGACCCGGGAGGTCCGGTTCGGTCCGCGGACCCTGGACGTCGACGTGATCACCGTGACCGGGGGCGACGGGGCACCGGTGCTCTCCGACGACCCGGACCTGACGCTGCCGCACCCGCGCGCGCACCTGCGGGCGTTCGTGCTCGTCCCGTGGCTGACCCTGGACCCGGGCGCCGAACTGCCCGGGTACGGACGGATCGCCGACCTGGTGCGCGCCCTCCCGGCCGAGGACGTCGCCGGTGTCGTGCGGTGGGAACAGCTGGCATGAAGCCGGTGCGCCGGCGCGACCTGCTGGTGGTCGCCGTCGGGCTCGCGCTCGGCTCGTGGCTGCTGGTGCGGGTCGCGTACGGGGAGCTGCCGCCGCTGCAGTGGTGGCTGCCCGTACCGATGGGCGTGCTGGCGCTGGCCGAGGCGCTCGGCGCGCGCACCCTGCGGACCCGGCTCGCCGCCGAGCGGGAGCGCCGCCCCCGGCCCGGTCGGGTCGCGCCCGCAGCCGCCGCCCGGCCGGTGGAGCCGTTGCTGATCGCCCGGCTGGCCGTGCTGGCCCAGGCCAGCGCCTACGTGGGGGCGGTACTCGCCGGCTGCTGGGCGGGCCTGCTGCTGCACACCGTCCCGGAGCTCGGCCGGCTCACCGCTGCCGCCGGTGACACCACGACCGGGGTGCTCGGGATGGTGCTGTCCGGGGCGCTGGTCGCTGCGGCCCTGTGGCTGGAGAGCGCCTGCCGAGTCCCGCCGGACGAGGACGAGCGGGGCCGCTCAGCCCACGGCTGACCCGGCGGTCTCGGGGACGTTGCCCTCCACCGAACGGCGCAGCGCCGCGTGCAGCGACGCCGGGGTGAGCACGCCGAGGAACCGGTCACCGTCGAGCACCGCCACCCAGCCGGCCTCCAGCTGCAGCATCGTGGCGAACGCCGTCTTCAGTGAGGCGCCGGCCGGGACCCAGGCCTCCATCCGCTTGCAGGCGCCGGCCACCGTGCCCGAGCCCGCGGCCCGCTCGGCGGAGATCCAGCCGTGCAGCTGCTGCCGGTCGTCCAGCACGACGGCCCACCGCGCCCCCGCGTGCGCCAGCGCCGACCGGGCATCGGCCAGACCGTCGTGCAGGTGCACCACCGGGGGCTGCTCGAGGTCGCTGGGGTCGATGCTGGTGACCGCCAGCCGCTTCAGTCCGCGGTCGGCGCCGACGAAGTCCGCGACGAACGGCGTCGCGGGGGAGCCCAGCAGCTCGGCCGGCGGGGCGAACTGCTCGACCGTCCCGCCGGTGCTCATCACCGCGATCCGGTCGCCGAGCCGGACGGCCTCCTCGATGTCGTGCGTGACGAAGACGATGGTCTTGCGCACGGTGTCCTGGAGCCGGAGGAACTCCGTCTGCAGCCGCTCGCGCACGATCGGGTCGAAGGCGGAGAACGGTTCGTCCATCAGCAGCACCGGCGGGTCGGCGGCCAGCGCCCGCGCGACGCCGGCCCGCTGCCGCTGACCTCCGGAGAGCTGGTGGGGGTACCGGTCGCCGTAGGTGGCCGGGTCGAGGCCGACCAGGCTCAGCAGCTCCTCCACCCGGTCGCGGGTGCGGCGCTTGTCCCAGCCGAGCAGTCGGGGCACGGTGGCGACGTTGCGGCGCACGCTCTGGTGGGGGAACAACCCGACGTTCTGGATGACGTAGCCGATCCGCCGGCGCAGTTGCACCGGGTCGACGCCGGTGACGTCGTCGGCGCCGAGCAGGATCCGGCCGCTGCTCGGCTCGATGATCCGGTTGATCATCTTCATCGTGGTCGTCTTGCCGCAGCCCGACGGCCCGACCAGGACGCTGAGCTCACCGGCGGCGAAGGTCAGGTCCAGCTCGCGGACGCCGACGCTCCCGTCGGGATAGACCTTGCCGACCCCCTCGAGCCTGATCTCCTCGGCGCCGCCGGTCGGCACCGGGGCGGTGGTGCCGTCGGCGGTCGGGGAAGTAGCGTCCACGAGGTGGCCTCCCTGGCAAGCGCCCGGTGCTGAGCGCGGTGAGCGGGACCCTGCTCGCCGCGGACGCCGCGCCGAACCCCTGGTTCGACCCGTCGTACGTGACGCGGAACTGGGACGCCATTGTGGCCCTGCTCGGTGAGCACGTGCGCCTGACCGTCGCCGCGGTCGTCCTGGGAGCGGTGATCGCGCTGCCGCTGGCGCTGGTGGCCCGGCGCAGCCGCTGGCTGGCCGGCCCGGTGCTGGGCCTCTCGACGCTGGTCTACACGATCCCGTCGCTGGCCATGTTCGCCTTCGTCGCGCCGATCACCGGGCTGACGGC
>JAOPWO010000352.1 GCA_025965635.1 Modestobacter sp.
GCCGCCCGGCGTTGGCCAGGCTGTGCGAGTCCGACGCCGACACCACGTACTCCAGGTGCGCGATCCCCGCGTCCACCGCCCGCTGCGCACCCCGCAGGTTGGCCACCAACGCCGAGAAGTGCACGCCACCGAACCGGTGCAGCTCCGCCGCCACCGCATCGGCATCGGCCAACGCCGGCACCGCCTTCGGCGACACGAACGACGTCACCTCGATCCGCCGCACCCCCGTCGCCACCAGCGCCTCCAGCATCGCCAGCTTCCCCGCCAACGGCACCGGCGCCTCCAACTGCAGCCCGTCCCGCATCCCCACCTCGCGGACGTCGACGGCACCGGGCAGCACCAGGTCGAAGTCGTTCATGCTCCCGATCCTCCTCCCCAGCGGCGGACCACCTCGGCGAACGCGGCCGCGGCCTGCTCGAGCTCGGCCACCTCGACGTACTCGTCGACGGCGTGCATGACTGCGGGCGTGCCGGGGCCCCACACGACGATCGGGGCGTCGCCGACGACCGGGCGCAGCACCGACGCGTCGGTGAAGTAGCTGGCCGGCCCGGGGCGCACGACGGCCGGCAGGGCTGTCACCCACGCGTCGCCCGCCGGGGTCTGCACGGCCGGCAGGTCGACCAGCACGTCGACGGCAGCCACCTCCGGCTGCGCCCGCCACCAGTCGAGCAGCGCCGCCCCGTCGCCGACCGTGCGCTGGTCCACCACCACCTCGGCGCGGTCGGGGACCACGTTGGGCACGGTGCCACCGGCGATGACGCCGGGGTTCCAGGTCTCGCCGCCCAGGAAGGGGTCGTGGGACAGCGGCAGCCCGGCACCGGCCCGGCCGAGCACCGCGACCAGCTCGAGGACGGCGTTGCGGCCCAGCTGCGGCGTGCTGCCGTGCGCGGCGACACCCTGCGCCCGTACGGTCAGCCACAGCGCGCCGCGGTGCCCGAGCACCACCTGGTTGCCGGTCGCCTCCGGGACGACGACCGCACCCACCCGGAGTCCGGCGATCGCGGCGGCTGCCGCGGCGGCGCCCTTCGAACCGATCTCCTCGTCGCTGGTCAGCAGCAGCGCGACCGGCGTCTCCGGATCGGCGCCGGCCACCGCGGCGGCGGCGGCCACCAGACCGGCCTTCATGTCCGAACCGCCGCGGCCCCAGACCCGGCCGGCCTCGAGGTCGGCGCCGAACGGGTCGCGCTGCCACTGCGCTGGGTCGGCGGCCGGCACCGTGTCGACGTGGCAGGCGAGCAGCAGCCGGGGGCGGGCGGGGTCGGTGGGCGTGCTGAGCAGCGTCCACGGCTGGCCGGGATCGGTCCCGTCGGTGCGCTGCAGGTGCGGTGCGGCCGCCCGGAGGACCTCGGTGACGGCGCCGAGCGCGGCGCGCTGGCCGGCGGCGTTCCCGGACACGGTCTGCCGGCGGACCAGCTCACGCACCAGTCCCACGGTGTCCAGGGCGTTCACCGCCATGCCGTGCCCTCGCAGAGCCGGCAGAGCCCGGCGTCGGCCGGGATCTCCTCGGCCCCGACCACCCGCACCCGCTCTCCGCACAGCGCCTGCACCGGCTCGTGCGTTCCGCGGGCGGCGCGGCCGGCCCCGCCCTCGACCGCGTGCAGCACGCCGCCCGGTGCCGCCGCGTCCGTCCCGACCGGAAGGCCCACCACGTTCGTCATGGCCTCAAGCCTGCCCCACCGGCTCGGGGACCCGCTCGACCGCGGTGTGCCCGCTCAGCTTCGCGCCCTCCACGTCGAGGTCGGGGAGCAGCCGGTCCAGCCAGCGGGGCAGCCACCAGGCCGACCCGCCGACCAGCGCCAGCACGGCCGGCACGAGCGTCATCCGGACCACGAAGGCGTCGATGAGCACCCCGACGGCCAGGCCGAAGGCGATCGCCTTGACGATGACGTCGTCGATCGTGACGAAGCTGGCGAACACCGAGAACATGATCAGCGCCGCAGCCACGACGACCCGGGCGGCGTGCCGCATGCCGGCCACCACCGACTCGGTCGGGGCGCCACCGTGCACGTGCTCCTCGCGCATCCGGGACACCAGGAAGACCTCGTAGTCCATGGCCAGACCGAAGAGGACGGCCATCAGGATGATCGGCATGAAGCTGATCACCGGGCCGGTGGTCGGCACGCCGAGCAGGTCGGCGCCCCAGCCCCACTGGAAGACCGCGACGACGGCGCCGAACGAGGCGCCGACCGAGAGCAGGAAGCCCAGCGCGGCCTTGAGCGGCACCAGGATCGAGCGGAACACCAGCAGGAGCAGCACCAGGGCCAGCCCGACCACCACGAGCGAGAACGGCAGCAGCGCCCCGGCCAACCGGTCGGAGACGTCGATCGCCACCGCGGTCTGGCCGGTCACCGCCACCTCGGCGCCGGTCTGCTGCTCCAGGTCGGGGCCCAGGTCGCGGATGTCGCCGACGAGCGCGCTGGTGGCCTCGTCCTGCGGCCCGCTGTCCGGGACGACCTGGACGATCGCCGTCCTCCCGTCCGGCAGCAGCTGGGGCGCGGCGTGGACGACGCCGTCCAGACCGCCGGTGGACCCACCGGGCGTGCCGGTCGGCGTGCCGCCGATCGCGGCGGCCACGGCGCCGGCGGTCTGCTCGGCGGTGGCCGGTTCCAGACCATCGACCAGCACGAGCAGCGGTCCGTTGAGGCCGGGGCCGAAGAACTCGCTCACCGCGTCGTAGGCCTGCCGCTCGGCGGTCTCCTCGGCGGCGGTGCCGTTGTCGGGCAGCGCCAGCCGCAGCTGCAGCGCCGGGATCGCCATGACCAGCAGCCCGAGGACGGTGCCGGCGACCACGAGGGCCGGGCGCCGGGTGACGAACGCGCCCCAGCGGGCGCCGCCGGTGCGGGTGGGGGCACCCGCGCGCTCGGCCAGCGCCTCCTCGCGGCGGGCGGAGCGGGAGTGCGCCGGCGGGCGCAGCCGGCGGCCGGCGAAGCCCATCAGGGCGGGCAGGAGGGTGAGCGCGACGAGGACGGCGACCAGCACGGTGCCCGCGGCGCCCAGCCCCATGACGGTCAGGAACGGGATGCCCACGACCGACAGCCCGGCCAGCGCGATCACCACGGTCAGCCCGGCGAACACGACCGCCGACCCGGCCGTGCCGGTGGCCCGGCCGGCGGACTCCTCGGGGTCCATCCCCTCGACCAGCTGCGACCGGTGCCGGGACAGGATGAACAGCGCGTAGTCGATGCCGACGGCCAGGCAGATCATCAGCGCCAGCGTCGGGGCGGTGGACGACAGCGTGATCGCCCCGGAGACGGCGAGCAGGCCGCCGAGGCCGACCCCGATGCCGACCAGCGCGGTCAGCAGGTTCATCCCGGCGGCCAGCAGGGACCCGAAGGTCATCACCAGCACCAGCACCGCGACGGCGACCCCGAGGAACTCGGTGGGGCCGACGGTGACAGCGGTGGTGCTGAACGCGTTGCCGCCCACCTCGACCCGCAGACCGGCGTCCTCGGCCTCCGCCGTGGCGCCCTCGAGCTGCTCGAGGGCGTCAGCGGAGAGGTCGACCGCCTCGACGTCGTACTGCACGCCGGCCAGCGCAGCCCGGCCGTCGGCGCTGATCGCCCGGCTCTGGAACGGGTCGAGGACGGCGCCGACCTGGTCGACCTCCGCGGCCGTGGTCACCGTCCCGGAGATCGCCTGCGCGTACTGCGGATCGACGACCGTCTCCCCCTCGGGAGCCACGAAGACCAGCTGGGCGCTGGCACCGGCGGCGGCCGGGGAGGCCTCGCGCAGCTGGTCGAGCGCGGTCTGGGACTCCGAACCGGGGATGGTGAACGCGTCGTCGAACTGGCTGCCGACAGTGAGGATGACGGTCACCACGGCGGCCAGCACGACGAGCCAGGCGGCGGAGACGAGGCCGCGACGGCGGAAGCAGGCGCGGCCGAGCCGGTAGAGCAGGGTGGACATCTCAGTTCTCCGACTCACTGGGTGGGGGCGCGACGGCGGCCTGCAACAGCAGCAGCAGGGCCGGGCGTTCGATGTCGTGGGCGCAGGGCGAGGAGAGGGTCAGCAGGCTGACCCCGTCGTGCAGAGCGGCGATGGTGCGGGCGAGCCGGCCGGCGGGGACGACGAGCCGCACCCCGGCGTCTGCGGCGGCGCGCTCGATCAGTCCGGTGAGCTGGGCGTGCAACTCGGCGCGGTGCCGCTCCAGCAGCACCGCGGCGTCCGGGTGCCGGGCGGCGTGCAGGGCGTACTCGGTGGCGACGAGGGTCCAGGTGCGGTCGGTGCGGAACGCGCTCAGGCAGCGGTCGACCGCGGCGGTCACCGGGTCGGCCTCCTCGGCCAGCCCGGTGAGCAGCTCCTCGACCCGGGCCATCTCACGGGCCAGCTCACGGGTGAACAGCGCCGCGAACAGCTCGTCCTTGGTGCGGAAGCTGGAGTAGAAGGCGCCGCGGGTGAACCCACCGCGGCTGCACACGTCCTCCACGCTGGCGGCGGCGAAGCCCTGCTCGGCGAAGGTCTCCAGGGCGGCGTCCAGCAGCCGTTCGACGGTGACCTCACGCCGCCTCACGATGCGGCACTGTATCCGATACATGGATGTATCGGTCAGCTCGCCTCCCGACGCCCGCCCCCGGGGTCGCGAGGGGTGCCGAGAAGGGGGTCCTCCGTCAACCCAGGGCACGCCCCACCGCGACCGCCCGGGTGTCCGGCGCGGCGACGCGGGCGGCGTCGGCCTCCTGGTCGTCGGCCGCGGTCTGCGAGCGGCGCTCGGCGTCCACCCGGGCGGTGTAGCTGGCCACCTCGTTGGCGATCCGCTCGTCGTCCCAGCCCAGGACGCCGGCGACCGCACTGGCCACCGGCCCGGCCGAGTCGACCCCGCGGTGCGCGGTCTCGATGGAGATCCGGGTGCGCCGGGCGAGCAGGTCGTCCAGGTGCAGCGCGGCCTCGTGCCCGGCGGCCCACACCAGCTCGACCATCAGGTAGCCCTCGGCACCGGGCACCGGCTCGAGCAGGTCCGGATCGGCGTCGGCCAGCGCGAGGACGTCGGGGGTGAGCGAGCCGAACCGGTTGAGCAGGTGCTCGGCCCGGAACCGGGGGATGCCCCACCGGGCGGACAGCAGCTCCAGCTGGTTGACCATCGCGGCGTAGCCCTCGGCGCCCACCAGGGGCACGTTCTCGGTGACGCTGGGCGGCACCCGGCGGGTCACGTCCTCGGCGACGGCGTCCACCGCGTCGGCGGCCATCGGCCGGTAGGTCGTGTACTTGCCGCCCGCGACGGCGATCACCCCGGGCATCGGCCGGGCGACCGCGTGTTCCCGGGAGAGCTGGCTGGTCTCCTCGTCCTCACCGGCCAGCAGCGGGCGCAGACCGGCGTAGACGCCGGTGATGTCGTCGTGGGTCAGCGGCACGTTGAGCACCGCGTTGACGTGGTCGAGCACGTAGTCGATGTCGGCGCGGCTGGCCGCCGGGTGCGCCTTGTCCAGCGTCCACTCGGTGTCCGTCGTCCCGATGATCCAGTGCGCGCCCCACGGGATGACGAACAGCACCGACTTCTCGGTACGCAGGATCAGCCCGACCTCGCCGTTGATCCGGTCCCGTGGGACCACGATGTGCACGCCCTTGCTGGCGCGCACGTGGAACCGGCCCCGGCCGCCGAGCAGCGTCTGCAGGTCGTCGGTCCACACGCCGGTCGCGTTGACCACCACCTCGCTGCGGACGTCGACCACGTCGCCGGTCTCCACGTCCCGCACCCGGGCGCCGACCACCCGGCCACCGGCCTTGGTGAAGCCGACGACCTCGGCGGAGTTGAGCACGGTGGCGCCGTAGTGCGCGGCGGTGCGGACGACGGTGAGGGTGTGCCGGGCGTCGTCGGCCTGCGCGTCGTAGTACCGGACGGCGCCGACCAGCGCGTCGGGCCGCAGCGCCGGGAACAGCTGCCGGGCGCCGGTGCGGGTCAGGTGCTTCTGCGCGGGCATCGGCTCGGCCAGCGAGCCCAGCCGGGCCAGCCCGTCGTAGAGCGCCAGCCCGGCGGTCACGTAGGGCCGCTCCCACAGCCGGTGGGTGAGCGGGTAGAGGAACGGCACCGGCTTGACCAGGTGCGGCGCGATCCGGTTCACGCTCAGGTCGCGCTCGTGCAGCGCCTCCCGGACCAGGCCGAAGTCGAACTGCTCCAGGTAGCGCAGCCCGCCGTGGAACAGCTTGGACGACCGGGACGACGTGCCACTGGCGAAGTCGCGGGCCTCGACCAGCGCCGTCCGCAGTCCGCGGGTCACCGCGTCCAGCGCGACCCCGGCCCCGGTGACACCGCCACCGACGACGAGCACCTCGAAGTCGCCGGCGGCGAGCTCGTCCCAGGCGCTCGCGCGCTGCGCCGGGCCCAGCGGCGGGACAGCGGTCATCGGGTCTCCTCCTCGCGGTCTACCTTCACCATCCCAGGCCCGGCGCCACCCGGCCGACCGAGAGGAAACCGCCGTGACGGAAGTCGTCGCCGCCATCGACCAGGGCACCACCAGCACCCGGTGCATGCTCGTCGACGCAGCCGGCTCGGTGGTGGCGGTCGGCCAGAAGGAGCACCGCCAGCTGTTCCCGCGCGCCGGCTGGGTCGAGCACGACCCGCTGGAGATCTGGGCCAACACCCGCGAGGTGGTCGGTCAGGCGCTGGCCCGCGGGAACGTCGGGACGGCGGACGTCGTCGCCGTCGGCATCACCAACCAGCGGGAGACCACCGTCGTGTGGGACCGGCGCACCGGAGAGCCGGTGCACGACGCCATCGTCTGGCAGGACACCCGCACCGGGGACATCTGCGCCGAGCTGGGCGCCCTGGGCGGCGGCGCCGACCGGTACAAGGACGCCGTCGGGCTGCCGCTGGCCACCTACTTCGCCGGCCCCAAGGTCCGCTGGATCCTGGACAACGTCGACGGCGCCCGCGAGCGGGCCGAGCGCGGCGAACTGCTGATGGGCACCGTCGACTCCTGGCTGATCTGGAACATGACCGGCGGCCCCGACGGCGGCCGGCACCTCACCGACGTCACCAACGCCTCGCGGACGATGCTGATGGACTACCGGACCCTCGCCTGGGATCCCGCCATCGCCGAGGAGATGGGCATCCCCGTCGCGATGCTGCCGGAGATCCGCTCCAACTCCGAGGAGTACGGCCGGGGCCGGCGGGCCGGCTTCCTGGCCGGCGTGCCCATCGCCGGGTCGCTGGGCGACCAGCAGGCGGCGACGTTCGGGCAGGTCTGCTTCGAGCGCGGCATGGCCAAGAACACCTACGGCACGGGCAACTTCATGCTCCTCAACACCGGGGAGGACGCCGTCCCCTCGGCGCACGGCCTGCTCACCACGCTGTGCTACCAGCTGGGGGACGCCCGCCCGGTGTACGCGCTGGAGGGGTCGATCGCGGTCACCGGGTCGCTGGTCCAGTGGCTGCGGGACAACCTGGGGCTGATCTCCTCCGCCGCCGAGATCGAGGACCTGGCCCGGTCGGTGGACGACAAAGGCGGGGCGTACTTCGTGCCGGCCTTCTCCGGGCTCTTCGCGCCGCACTGGCGGGCCGACGCCCGTGGTGCCGTCGTCGGGCTGACCCGGTTCGTCACCAAGGGGCACCTGGCGCGGGCCGTGCTGGAAGCGACGGCCTTCCAGACCCGCGAGGTGCTCGACGCGATGGACGCCGACTCCGGTGTCGACCTGACCGAGCTGCGCGTCGACGGCGGGATGGTCGGCAACGAGCTGCTCATGCAGTTCCAGGCCGACCTGCTCGACGTGCCGGTGATCCGGCCGCGGATCGCCGAGACGACGGCGCTCGGCGCGGCCTACGCCGCGGGGCTCGCCGTCGGTTTCTGGTCCGGCCTGGACGAGTTGACCGCGCTGTGGGCCGAGGACCGGCGCTGGGAGCCGCAGATGCCGGCCGAGGAGCGCGAGCGGACCTACCGCAACTGGCGGAAGGCCGTGACCAAGAGCCTGGACTGGGTCGACCAGGACACCCGGTGACCGACGTGCACGGCTGACGGGTCGGTCGTGCTTCTCGCTCGTGGCCGACGAGCGGTGGCCCGGCGAGTGGATGCGCGGCGTGCTCCCGCTGTGCGTGCTGAGGGTGGTCGCCGACGGACCGACGTAGGGTTACGCCGTCGCCGCGGCCACCTCACGCGCTCCTGAGGGCCGCGGAGACGACGGCCTTGGCCTCGTCCTGCACCTGGGCCAGGTGCTCGGGGCCGCGGAACGACTCCGCGTAGACCTTGTAGACGTCCTCGGTGCCGGACGGGCGGGCGGCGAACCAGGCGTTCTCGGTGGTCACCTTCAGCCCGCCGATGGCCGCGTCGTTGCCGGGCGCGCGGGTGAGCTTGGCGGTGATCGGCTCCCCGGCCAGCTCCGTTGCGGTGACCGCCTCGGGCGACAGCTTGCCCAGCGCCGCCTTCTCCTCGCGGGAGGCCGCGGCGTCGATCCGGGCGTAGGCCGACGCGCCGAACCGGTCGGTCATCTCCGCGTGCAGCTGGGACGGCGACCGCCCGGTCACCGCCTGGATCTCACTGGCCAGCAGGGCGAGCAGGAGGCCGTCCTTGTCCGTCGTCCAGACGCTGCCGTCGCGGCGCAGGAACGACGCCCCGGCGGACTCCTCGCCGCCGAAGCCGACCGACCCGTCGAGCAGCCCCGGCACGAACCACTTGAAGCCGACCGGCACCTCGACGAGCCGGCGGCCCAGGTCGGCGACCACCCGGTCGATCAGCGAGCTGGACACCAGCGTCTTGCCCACCGCGGTGCCCGGCCCCCACTCCGGGCGGTGGCTGAACAGGTAGGAGATCGCCACGTCGAGGAAGTGGTTGGGGTTCAACAGGCCGCCGTCGGGGGTGACGATGCCGTGCCGGTCGGCGTCGGCGTCGTTGCCCGTGGCCACGTCGTACGACGACTGGTCGCTGCCGACGAGCCGCACCAGCGAGGCCATCGCCGACGGGGAGGAGCAGTCCATCCGGATCTTGCCGTCCCAGTCCAGCGTCATGAACCGCCAGGTCGGGTCGACCAGCGGGTTCACCACCGTCAGGTCGAGTCCGTGCCGCTCCG
>JAOPWO010000360.1 GCA_025965635.1 Modestobacter sp.
CTGGCGTTGAGCAGCTCGCGGAAGGCGAACAGGACCGTCGTGCGCCGGGCCAGTGAGGTGTCCCGCCAGGCGGGGAAGGCGGCGGTCGCCGCGGCGACCGCCGCGTCGACCTCGGCGACATCGGCGAGGGCGACCTCCCCGGTCACCTCGCCGGTGGCCGGGTCGGTGACCGGCGAGGTGCGGCCGCTGGCGCCCTCGCGCCGGGCGCCGTCGATCCAGTGCGGGATGGAGGTGGGCATGGGTGCCTCTCAGAGGTGGGACGGACGGGTCGTCCGGGGGCTGGGGGTCAGGACGCCGTGCTGTCGGGGAAGTGCTTGCTGACCAGCTCGCGGATCGCGGCGAGCATGCGGGTGCCGGACTCCCGGGCCTCGGCGTCCCAGCCGAAGACGCAGGTGGTCAGCACGCCGTCGAAGCCGATGCCGGCCAGCGCGGCGAAGAGCTCGTCGAAGTCGACGTCGCCGCGGCCGATCTCCGCGTGCTGGTGCACCCGGACCGGGTTGCCCGGCGGGTTGGTGATGTAGCGCAGCCCGTCGGAGGCGGTGTGGTCCATCGAGTCGGCGACGTGCACGTGGGTGAGCAGCTCGCCGGCGTGCTCGACGATCCCGGCCGCGTCGTCGCCCTGGTGGAAGGTGTGCGGCGCGCAGTAGAGGAAGGACACCGAGGGGGAGTCGATGCCGCGCACCAGGTCGACCGCCGGGTGGCCGAGCTCGATGAAGTCGTCGGGGTGTGGTTCCAGCACGAGCTGCACGCCCTCCCGCTCGAACACCGGCAGCAGCTCCTCCATCGACCGCCAGAACATCGCCTCGGCGAGCTCGGGTGCCTCCGGGCGGCCGTTGAACTCGCTGTTCATCGTGTCCACGCCGAGTTCGACGCAGATCTCGAGGGCCCGCCTCCAGTACCGGACGGCGGCCTGGCGTTCCACCTCGCCGGGCCCGGACCAGCGCATCACCGGCAGCAGCGAGGTCACCCCGACCCCGGCGCTGGCCAGCCGGGACCGGAACGCCCGCACCGTGGCCAGGTCGACCCGGGGGTGCTTGAAGAAGGGGATGAAGTCCTCCCGCGGGGAGAGCTCGATCCACTCGTAGCCCAACGTGGCGACCACGTCGGGCAGCTCCAGGAGCGGCGTGGTCCGCAGCATCTGCGGGTCCAGGGCGATCCTCACCGCTGGGCCAGCCGGACCTCGGTGCGCTGCCCGGAGCGCAGCGCCTCCACGCCGGCGGTGCACACCGCCGAGGCCGCGTAGCCGTCCCAGACCCCCGGGCCGTCGATGGTGCCGCGCCGGGCAGCATCCACCCAGCGCTGCAGCTCGATGTCGTAGGCCCGGCCGAAGCGCTGCCGGAAGTCCGGCGCGATCGCGGTGCTCCGCGCGGCGCCGGTGGCGCTCCTGGTCTGGCGGACCAGGCCCGCGTCCAGACCGATCATCGCGCTGCCGTCCTCGGCGACCACCTCGGTGCGGACCTCGTAGGCGACGCCGGTGCCCACGAAGCACTCGACGTCGACGATCCGGCCGCTGGCCATCTCGAAGAGCACCAGCAACGGGTCGGACCGGCCCGGCTGCGCGTGCCGGGTCGCCTTCGGCCGCAGGACCGTCACCGCGGCGATCTCCTCGTCGAGCAGGAACCGGGCGACGTCCACCTCGTGCACCACCGAGTCGGTGACCATCATCTCGCTGGTGAAGTGCGGCGGCACCGACGCGTTGCGGTGCGCGCAGTGCACGACCAGCGGTTCACCGATCTCCCCGCCGGCGATCAGCTCGCGGAGCTGGGCGTACTCGGGGTCGAACCGGCGCATGAAGCCGACCTGCACCAGCCGCCGGCCGGTGCGGGCTGCGTGGGAGTCCTCGGCCCGGACCAGGGCGAGCGAGCTCTCCGCGGTCATGGTCAGCGGCTTCTCGCAGAGCACCGGGATGCCGCGCTCGATGCAGGCCAGCACCTGCTCCTCGTGGAACTGGCCGGGGGTGGCGATCAGGACGGCGTCCACCCCGGGGTCGGCGATGGCGGCCAGCGGGTCGTCGACCACCCGGCAGCCGGGCACGGCCGCGGCGACCTGCTCGGCCTTCTCCCGGAACGCGTCGCTGACGGCCACCACGCGGGCCCCCGAGATGCGGCTGTGCAGCCGGGCGACGTGGTCGGCGCCCATCAGCCCGACACCGAGCACGGCGACCCGCAGCTCCGCGGCCGGGACGTCGGCGAACTCGGGGAGCACCCCGGCGGCGGTCTCCGCGGTGGTCACGCCCGGCCCCCCGCCCGCGCAGCGCCGTCCGCGGTCGCGGCGGCCTTCGGCGTGCCGATCTCCAGGGAGGGGATGCCGCAACTGGCGATGTAGCGGTGGGTGCGCTCGGCGATCGGCCGCGGTACGTCGGGGGCGCAGGGGTACAGGTCGTGCTCGACGATCGCGAACACGTCCAGGCCGAGCTCCTCGACCGCCGTCAGCAGCGGTGGGTAGTCGGGCACGCCGTTCGGCGGCTCGATCATCGCGCCCAGCTGCACCGCCTCGGGCCAGACGACGTCCTCGGCGAGCACCCGGTCGATCACCGCGGGGTCGACCTGCTTGAGGTGCAGGTAGCCGATCCGCTCGGGGTAGCGGCGGATCAGGTCGAGGTTGTCGCCGCGGTAGTAGCTGACGTGCCCGGTGTCCAGGCACAGCGGGACGAACTGCGGGTCGGTGTCGGCCAGGAACCGCTCGATGTCGGTCTGGTACCCGACGTGGCTCTCCGCGTGCGGGTGGAAGGCGATCGACAGCCCGTACTCCTCCTGCACGGCACGCCCGAGCCGGTCGACACCGGCCGTCTTCGCCTGCCACGCCTCGGGGGTGAGCGTGCGCGGCTCGATGTCCGCGCCGGTCTTCTCGTCGCGGAACATCTCCGGGATGACGACGACGTGGGTGCCGCCCATCGCCGCGGTCAGCGCCGCGACGTCGCGCACCTGACCCCAGACGGCGTCCCAGGAGTCGGGCCGGTGCAGGTGCTCGAAGACCGTGCCGGCGGTCACCTTGAGCCCGCGCCCGCCGAGTTCGTCGGCCAGCTGCGCCGGGTCGGTGGGCAGGTAGCCGTAGGGGCCGAGTTCGATCCACTCGTAGCCGCAGGCGCTCACCTCGTCCAGGAAGCGCTGCCAGGGCACCTGCTGCGGGTCGTCGGGGAACCAGACGCCCCACGAGTCGGGTGCCGACCCCACCCGGATCCGGCCGGTGGTCGGCTGCGCCGGCGCGGCCTGGCTGTGCGCGCTCATCGATCTGCCTCTCGAGTGGTCGTGCGGGGTGGTCAGGAGTGGGGCGCGTGGTCGCGCCCGGACGGGGACAGGTGGGGCCGCTGGACGCTCTTCCAGCGCTCGTACTCGCTGCGGGCCGACCGGGTGCTCTCCAGGTCGGACACCTCGCTGACCGGCACGTCCCACCAGGACCCGCTGGAGGGTGCGTCGACGAGCGGATCGGTCTCCACGTGCACGACCGTCGTCCGGTCGCTGGCCTTGGCCTTGCGCAGCGCCGCCTCGAGGCTCGGCCCGTCCTGGGCCACCAGCACGTCGGCGCCCAGGCTGGCCGCGTTGGCGGCCAGGTCGACCGGCAGCAGGTCGCCCTCGAGCCGGCCGTTGGCCGATCGGCGCCGGTACCGGGTGCCGAACCGCTGCGAGCCCAGCTGCTCGGACAGCGCGCCGATCGAGGCGAACCCGTGGTTCTGCACCAGGACGACGATCACCTTGACGCCCTCCTGGACGGCGGTGACCAGCTCGGTCGCCATCATCAGGTAGGAGCCGTCACCGACCATCACGAAGACGTCCCGGTCGGGAGCGGCCATCGCCACGCCGATCCCGCCCGCCACCTCGTAGCCCATGCAGGAGTAGCCGTACTCGACGTGGTAGCCCTTGGGGTCGCGGGTGCGCCACATCTTGTGCAGGTCGCCGGGCATCGAGCCGGCCGCGCAGACCACCACGTCCCGCGGTGCGGAGACGTCGTTGACCACGCCGATGACCTCGTTCTGGCTGAGCCGGCCGCCCTCGCCCGCGCTGGGCACGGCCGGGTGGTACGCCGCCTCGACGGTGGCCTCCCAGGCCGAGGCCAGCTCCGCCGTCCGGGCCCGGTACGCGTCGTCCACCGACCAGCCGGACAGCTCGGCCGCCAGCGCGGTGAGCGACTCCCGGGCGTCGGCCTGCACCGAGACGCCGGCGTGCTTGGCCGCGTCCAGCCCGGCGACGTTCACGTTGACGAACCGCACGCCGGGGGCGCTGAACGCCGTCCGCGAGGCGGTGGTGAAGTCCTGCCAGCGGGTGCCGATCCCGATGACGACGTCGGCCTCGCGGGCCAGCGCGTTGGCCGCCGTCGTGCCGGTCGAGCCGATCGCGCCCACCGACTGCGGGTGGTCGTAGGGCAACGAGCCCTTGCCCGCCTGGGTCTGCGCCACCGGGATGCCGGTCGCGGTGGCGAAGGCGTCCAGGACCCCGGTCGCGCCGGAGTAGATGACGCCGCCCCCCGCGACCAGCAGCGGCCGCTGCGCCGAGCGGATGACCTCCAGGGCCCGGGCCAGCGCGGCCGGCTCCGGCAGCGGCCGGGACACGTGCCAGGTGCGCTCGGCGAACAGCTCCACCGGCCCGTCGAACGCCTCGGCCTGCACGTCCTGCGGGAAGCAGAGGGTCACCGCACCGGTCTCGGCCGGGTCGGTGAGCACCCGCATCGCCGCGAGCAGCGCGCCGGGCAGCTGCTCGGGCCGCCAGATCCGGTCGAAGTACCGCGAGACCGGGCGGAAGACGTCGTTGACCGTGACGTCGCCGCTGTGGGGACGTTCGAGTTCCTGCAGCAGCGCGCCGGCCGAGCGGGTGGCGAACGTGTCGGCCGGCAGCAGGAGCACCGGCAGTCGGTTGATCGTGGCCAGCGCCGCGCCGGTGACCCTGTTGGTCGCGCCGGGGCCGACGCTGGTGGAGACCGCCCAGGCCTGCAGCCGGTCCTTCGCCCGGGCGTAGGCGACCGCGGTGTGCACCATCGCCTGCTCGTTGCGGCCCAGGACGTAGGGCAGCTGGGGTTCGGGCGAGCCGGCGTCCTCGAGTTCGGCCTGCAGCAGCGCCTGGCCGAGGCCGGCGACGTTGCCGTGCCCGAAGATGCCCAGGCAGCCGGCGAAGAGCTTCTGCCGCTGCCCGTCGCGTTCGCTGTACTGACGGCCGAGGAACCGGACCACGGCCTGGGCGACGGTCAACCGCACGGTCTCGGCGGGGGCGGGCGGGGGGACTGGCTGGCTCACGGTCGGGTCGCTCCGTTCGGGAGAGCGCGGTCGGGTGGAGGGAGGACCTCGTCGTCCGGGCCGTGGCCCCTGCGCAGGGACCCGCGCCGAGCCTGCGAGGCGTGGGGGGCGGAGGGGTCCTTCCGGAGCGGCAGCCGGGGGTCGACGTCCTCGCCCGCCCAGGTGTCGCGGATCCAGGCGTGGTCGGGGTCGTCGACGATCCGCCAGGCGCGCTCGGCGCCGGGGCCGGCCATGACGTTGAGGTAGTAGAGGTCGTGTCCGGGAGCGGCGATGGACGGGCCGTGCCAGCCGTGCGGCACGAGGACGACGTCGCGGTCGCGCACCTCGGCGAGCACGTCGACCGGCCGCTCGGCGGTGCCGTACACCCGCTGGTAGGCCACCCCCGGCTGCCCGTCCGGGCCGGGGGCCACCTCGAAGTAGTAGATCTCCTCCAGCTCGGTCTCCCGGTCGGAGGTCTCGTCGTGCTTGTGCGGTGGATAGGACGACCAGTTGCCGCCCGGGGTGATCACCTCGCAGGCGATCACCGCGTCGGCGTCGAACACGTCGGCGGTGGCGAAGTTGTGCACCTCGCGGCTGCACCGGCCGGCGCCGCGGAGCTCCACCGGCACCCCGGCGGCCGGTCCGTACCGGACCGGCAGGCGGCGCTGCGCGCGGGCTCCGCACAGGGCGAACCGCCCACCGGCGTCGCTGGTCAGCGTGGCCCGGGCGTCCAGCGGGAGGTCGCCGAAGTCGGTGGGGCCGGCGAACACGCCGGGACGGCCGGTCAGCTCCAGCGTCTCGCCGTCGCAGTCGATCCGCAGGCCGCCCTGCAGCGGGACGACGACGACCTCGTCGGGGCCGGTGTCCAGGGTGTGCGTGCCGCCGGCCGGCAGCTCGAGCGCGCGCAGGCTGGAGTGCCCCCAGCCGGCCGACTCGGGGGTGACCTGCAGGGAGTACGCCCCCGCGGCAGCGCTCCCGGCGGGCAGGTGCAGCGAACGGGTGGTCGCGGTCACGGGCTGCTCCAATGTCTGGACGGCCACCCCTCAGGGGCCCGCGCCGAGCGAGCGAGGCGTGGGGGGAAGGGTGGTTCTTCATCAGTGGACGAGGGACACCGCGGTGTCGACGGCGGCGCCCACGTCGTCGTCGGGGGGGTAGAGCAGCGTCCGGCCGACGACCAGACCGCGGACCGCGGGCAGGGTCAGGGCCGCGCGCCAGGTCTCGTAGGTCTCCTCCGGCCGGGTCGACGGGTCGCCGCCCAGCAGGAGGGTCGGCAGGGTCGTCGCGTCCATGACCCGCGCCATCCCGGCGACCACGGGCAGCTTCAGCCAGGTGAACGCCGACGTCGCGCCCAGGCCCTGGGCGATGTGCACCGACTTGATGACCGCGTCGGGGCTCAGGTCGTTGACCACCCGGCCCTCGACCCGGCTCGACATGAAGGGCTCCAGCATGGCGACGATGCCGGCCCGGGCCAGCCCGGTGATCGCCCGGCCGGCGGCCTCCAGCATGGCGACGGTGCCGGGGTCGTCGAGGTCGATCCGGTTGAGCATCTTCGCTGCGTCGAACCGGGACGTCACCACGCCCGGTACGTCGTAGGCGGTCATCCGGTCGTCGAGCTCGAAGGACGCCCCGGCCAGCCCGCCGCGGTTCATCGAGGCGACGACGACCTTGTCCTCGAGGGCGCCGAGCAGCAGCAGGTCCTCGGCGATGTCGGCGGTGGCCAGCAGGCCGTCGACGCCCGGCCGTGCGAGCGCGGCCCGCAGCCGGTCGAGCATCTCGGTGCGGCTGTACATGGCCGTGGGGCGTCCCTGGGCGGCGAGCGCACCCCGCGCCGGGTGGTCGGCGGCGACCAGCATCAGCCGGCCGTCCGGCGGGAGGAAGGTGGGGCGCCGACGGCGCGCTGCCAGCGCGCGGCCGATCGCCCTCGGGTCGCGGCTGCGCAGCTCGGTCACCTCGGCATAGCTGCGGCACAGCGGCGCCGGTGCGGTGTCCAGCGCAGCGGACGGGCCGGCGGTGGAGACGACGGACTCAGGCACGGGAGCCCTCCAGTCGTGGATCGGCCGGCTGCGCGGCGTCGCCGAGCGGGCGGCCAGCCACGAGCGCGGCGATCTCGTCGGCGGTCGGCATGGCGGTCGAGCACTCGAGCCGGGAGGCGACGATGGCACCGGCCGCGTTGGCGTTGCGCAGCGTCTGCTCCAGCGGCAGGCCGCGCAGCAGGCCGTCGATCAGCGACCCGCCGAAGGCGTCTCCGGCGCCCAGCCCGTTCACGACGTCGACCGGGGTCGGGGGCACCTCCACCCGCTCGGTGCGGGTCTTGCCCAGCACCCCGCGCGGGCCCTGCTTGACCACGGCCAGCTGCACCCCGGCGTCCAGCAGCGCGTCCGCGGCCCGGTCCGGGTCGGTCTCGCCGACCGCGACCTCGCACTCCTCGCGGTTGCCGACGGCCACGGTCACGAACGGGAGCGCAGCCCGGACCTGGGCCGCGGCCTCCTCGCGGGTGGACCAGAACACCGGTCGGTAGTCGAGGTCGAGCACGGTGTGCGGACGGCGGGCGCGGGCTTCCCACGCGGCGTGGTGCGCTGCCCGGCTCGGCTCCTGGCTCAGCCCGGTCACCGTCGTCCACAGCAGGGCCGCGCCACGCACCGCGTCGAGGTCCAGGTCGTCGGGGCGGACCTGGAGATCGGGGGCGGTCGGCCGGCGGTAGAAGTACAGCGGGAAGTCGTCGGGTGGGAAGACCTCGCAGAAGGTGACCGGTGTCGGGTCGCGGAGGTCCACGACCACGTGCCGGTCGTCCACGCCGAGCTCCCGCAGCGCCCGGCGGACGAAACGGCCGAAGGGGTCGTCACCGACTCCGGTCACGAGGGCGACCGCGTGCCCCAGCCGGGCGGCGGCAACCGCCACGTTGGCCGCGCTGCCGCCGAGGTACTTGCCGAACGTCTCGACGTCCTCCAGCCCGACGCCGGTCTGCAGGGGGTAGACGTCGACGCCACTGCGCCCGATCGCCAGGACCTCCGGAGCGTCGTCCACCTGGCCCACCGTCCTCTCGCGCCGTCGAACGACGCCCGTACCGGTTGTGCTGCGCGTCGGTTCGACTGTGGGCCACGCCACAGCAGCATGTCAAGACTTTGTCCTGACATGCTGCCAACCGGACGAACGAGCACGGTGATGCGGGAGGATGCGGTGCACGCGGTGCTGCGGTCTGTCACCATCGGGGCCGTAGGGCACCCAGCCGACGGGTGGAGCCCGTCGCGGTGGAACCCTTGGAGGCGCTCTGTGAGCAACGTGCTCGCGTTCGACATCGACCGGTCCAGCCCGACGCCGCTGTACTTCCAGCTGGCCCAGGCGATCGAGGGCGCGATCTCCGGTGGGAGCCTGCCGGCGGGCTCCAAGCTGGAGAACGAGATCCTGCTCGCGCAGCGCTACGGGCTCTCCCGCCCGACCGTGCGCCGGGCGGTGCAGGAGCTGGTCGACAAGGGGTTGCTGGTCCGCAAGCGGGGCGTGGGGACGCAGGTGATCCAGCCGCACGTCCGGCGCTCGGTGGAGCTGACCAGTCTCTACGACGACCTGGCCCACGCCGGTGAGGCGCCTTCGACGGAGGTGCTCTCGCTGGAGCGGCTGCCGGCCACGGCGTCGGTGGCCGAGGACCTGGAGTTGCAGGAGGGCGATGACGTCGTCGTGCTGCGGCGGCTGCGCCGGTCGCACGGTGAGCCGCTGGCGCTGATGACCAACACGCTGCCCGGGCGGTTCGCCCCCACCCTGGAGGAACTCTCCGAGCGCGGGCTCTACCAGTTCCTGCGCAGCCAGGGCGTGCACCTGCGGGTCGCCCACCAGCGGATCGGGGCGCGACTGGCGCGCGCCGAGGAGGCCCGGCTGCTCGAGGAGCCGCCACGGGCGGCCCTGCTCACCATGCAGCGCACCGCCTTCGACGACCACGGCGCGCCGGTGGAGGTCGGGCGGCACCTGTACCGGGCGAGCCGGTACGACTTCGAGGCGACGCTCGTCGGTCGCTGAGGAAGGACCCCCCTGCCCCCGCGCCGCGCGGTCAGGCGAAGGGGTTCTGGCCCCGCTCGACCTGTTCGGCGAGCTCGGCCAGTGCGGCCATGTCGGGCTCGGCGCCCACGGTGCGGACGGCGGCGGCGAGCAGCGGCAGCACCTCGGCCGCCGGGCGGCCGGCGTGCTGCTGGGCGATCTCGGCGAGC
>JAOPWO010000366.1 GCA_025965635.1 Modestobacter sp.
CGATCATCCGGCGCCTGGGCGCCTCGCTCGCTTGACCGGGGTTACGGTGACGACGACGGACGCGAGCGACCCGGACCCGGGCGCACCACCGCCGGCCGGTGAGCTGCTGGAGGCGGTCACCGAACTCGGTGAGGCGCTCCGCCGGGCACTCGCGGCCTCGGTCTCCACGGCCGCGTCGCCCGCCGAGCTGCGGCAGGCAGCGCGCGACGTGCGGCGGGCCACGGAGCTGCTCACCGCGACGCCGCGCCCCCGGTCCCACCTGTCACCCCTGGACGACATGTCCCGCGGCATCCGGGTCTTCAACCCCGTGGTCGGCGTCGGGAGCGGCATCGCCGTCCCC
Organism: Modestobacter sp.; assembly: GCA_025965635.1. GTDB lineage: Bacteria > Actinomycetota > Actinomycetes > Mycobacteriales > Geodermatophilaceae > Modestobacter. The sequence goes on from JAOPWO010000366.1 coordinate 341, forward strand.
CTGGCGTACGAGCGCGACGGCGACGGCGTGCTGGTCCGGACCGAGCTCGGCCAGGCCTACGAAGGACCGCCGACCTACCTGCACGGCGGCGTCGCGGCCCTGCTCATGGACCAGGTGCTCGGCTACGGCGCCATCGTCGCCGGCCGGTGGGGCATGACGGTGGACCTGCGGCTCCGGTACCGGCGTCCGGTCCCCCTGCACACGCCACTGCGGTTGACCGCCCGGGTGAGCGAGACCAGCGGACGCCGGACCACCGTGCTGGGCGGCATCGCCGCCGACGACGCACCGGACACCCCGCTGGTGGAGGCCACGGGCATCTTCGTCAGCCCCTCCGCGGAGGTGGCCGACCAGTACTTCGGCGCCGTCCGGAACGGCGCCGGGGAACCGGTGGACGGCCGGCTCGGCACCGGCCCCCGCTGACCCCAGCTGGGATCAGGTCACCTGGTCCGGCGGGCACCTACCTCGTGGCAGGACGCGGGGTAGGACGTCGCACGACCAGGTGACCTGATCCCGGGGGCGGGGGGACCGGGGGGCCGGCTCAGCGCCGCTCGTAGGGCAGGAAGTCCTTCCCGTACCGCTCCCGGGCGATGATGATCTTCTGGATCTGCGCCGTCCCGTCGGCGATCTCCACCGCCATGACGTCGCGCAGCCGCTGCTCGAGGGAGAACTCCTCGGAGTAGCCGTAGTTGCCGTGCAGCAGGAGGCAGTCCTTGACCGCCCGGCTGGCCATCAGCGGCCCGTACCACTTCGTCATCGCCGCCTCGGCGGTGTGCCGCTCACCCGCGGTGCGCTTCCACAGCGCCGAGTAGCACAGCAGCCGGGCCGCCTCCAGCGTGGTCAGGTGCTCGGCCAGCGGGAAGGAGACGCCCTCGAAGCGGGACAGCGGCGAGCCGAACGCCTGCCGGTTCCGGACGTACTCGGCGGTGAGGTCGAGGGTGGACTGGGCGCACCCGATGCCGGTCAGCGCGAGCAGCGGCCGGGTGAAGTCGAAGCCGTTGAGCACGGTGCCGAACGCCGATCCCTCCGGGCCGAGCAGCGCGTCGGCCGGCACCCGGACGCCGTCCAGGTGCAGCACGCCCCGCCCCATGATCTTCCAGCCGGTGTCGGGGATGTCGGACTTGTCCACCCCGGGGCTGTCCAGCGGCACCAGGAACGCCGAGACGCCCACCGCCGCGCCGCCGCGCACGGTCCGGGCGGCGACGATCATGCCCTGGGCGTTGGCCAGCATGGTGACCGACGTCTTCTCCCCGGACAGCACGTACGAGTCGCCGTCCACCGTGGCGGTGGTGGTGATCGCGGCGGCGTCCGACCCGGTCTCCGGCTCGGTGAGCCCGAAGGCCACGTACACCTCCCCGGCCACCAGCGGCGCCAGCCACTCGTCCTTGACCCGCGGCGACCCGTGCGCCCGGATCAGCGAGCTCATCAGCAGCACCGGGATGGCGACGTTGGCGAGATTGAAGTCGGCGTAGGCGAGCTCCTCGATCGCCAGACCGGCGGCGACGAAGTCCTCACGGTCCAGCGGGTTGTGCTCCGGTCCGGCGAGCAGTCCGTACACACCGAGGTCGGCGATCCGGCGGTGCACGTCCCAGGGGAACACCGTCGACTTCGCGCGGGTCAGGTAACCGGGCGCGAGCTCGGCGCGGGCGAAGGTCCGGACGCTGTCGCGCACGGCCAGCTGGTCGGGGTCGAGACCGAAGTCCACGGCATGCTCCCTGCGGTGGTGGGGGTGGTGGTCAGGCGGCGGGGCGGTGGACGACCTGGAGCTGGGTGAACTCCTCGAGCCCCCAGTGCCCGTTCTCCACCCCGAGGCCGCTCTCCTTGGACCCGCCGAAGGGCAGCTCCGGGGACAGCGCCAGGTGGTCGTTGACGAACGCCGTCCCGCAGTCGAGCTGCTCGGCCACCGCGGTCGCCCGCTCGACGTCGCTGCTCCACACCGACCCGGACAGCCCGAACGGCGTGGCGTTGGCCCGACCGATCGCGTCGTCCAGGTCGCGGTAGGTCAGCACGGGCACGGCCGGGCCGAACTGCTCCTCGTCCACGATGCGCATCCCCTCGCGGGCACCGGTGAGGACCGTGGGCGGGAAGAAGTAGCCGGGCCCCTCGATCGGGGCGCCACCCGCAGCGGCGGATGCGCCCTGCGCCAGCGCGTCGGCAACGAGGCCACTGACCCGGTCGAACTGGGGCCGGTTCTGGATGGGCCCGATGTGCACGCCCTCGCGGGTCCCGGGCCCCACCCGCACCCGGCGGGCCCGCTCGGTGAGGACGTCGACGACATCGTCGTGCAGCGACTCCGGGACGTAGATCCGCTTGATGCCGGCGCAGATCTGGCCGCAGTTGATGAACGCGCCCCAGAACAGCCCCTTGCCGATCGTCTCGGGGTCGGCGTCGTCGAGCACGATCGCTGCGTCGTTGCCACCCAGCTCCAGGGTCAGCCGCTTCAGGCCCGGTGCCGCGGCGGCCATCACCGCCTTGCCGGTGGCCACCGAGCCCGTGAAGCTGATCTTGCCCACGGCGGGGTGCGTGGTCATCCACGCGCCGAGGGCGTCGCCACCGCTGACCACACTGACCACGCCGGCCGGCAGCACCTCGTTCAGGATCTCGCCGACCCGCAGCGTCGCCAGCGGGGTGTAGGGCGAGGGCTTGAGGACGACGGTGTTGCCAGCCCGCAGCGCCGGGCCGATCTTCCAGCCGGCCAGCAGCAGCGGGTAGTTCCACGGCGTGATG
>JAOPWO010000076.1 GCA_025965635.1 Modestobacter sp.
GTCAGGAAGACCACCGGGAACTCCAGGCCCTTGGCGGTGTGCAGGGTCATCAGCGTGACCACGCCGGCATCGTCCCCGGTGACCGGGATCTGGTCGGCGTCGGCGACCAGCGAGACCTGCTCGAGGACGTCGGTGACCGTGCCGCCCGGGTGGGCGGCCTCGAACTCCGCCGCGACCGAGATGAGCTCGTTGAGGTTGTCGACCCGGCCCTCGTCCTGCGGGTCGGTGCTCGCCTCCAGCTCGGTGAGGTAGCCGGTCCGGTCCAGGATGCTCTCCAGCAGCGCCGCCGGCCCGGAACCGGTCTCGACGAGCTGCTCGAACTCCTCCAGCAGCGCGACGAACTCCTGGATCGCCTTGAGCGAGCGGGTTGCCAGCCCCGGGGCCTCGACCGCCCGGCGCAGCGCCGCCCCGAAAGGCACCCGGTCGCGGTCGGCGAGCTGCTCGACGCAGGCCTCGGCCCGCTCGCCGATACCGCGCTTGGGGGTGTTGATCACCCGGCGAAGGCTCACCACGTCGGCGGGGTTGGCGACGACCTTGAGGTAGGCCAGCGCGTCGCGGACCTCACGACGCTCGTAGAACCGGACGCCGCCGACGACCTTGTAGGGCATGCCGACCCGGATGAAGACCTCCTCGAACACCCGGGAGGCGTTGTTGGTGCGGTAGAAGATCGCGATGTCCTTCGGCTGGGCCTTGCCCTCGTCGGTGAGCGCGTCGATCTGCTCGGCGACCCACGCCGCCTCGTCGTGCTCGTTCTCTGCGACGTAGCCCTCGATCAGCTCGCCGTCGCCGGCCTCGGACCAGAGGTTCTTCGGGCGCCGGGCGGTGTTGCGGGAGATGACCTGGTTGGCCGCCTTGAGGATCCGCTGTGTCGAGCGGTAGTTCTGCTCCAGCACGATCGTCGTGGCGTCGGGGTAGTCGCGCTCGAACTCGTCGATGTTGCGGATGGTCGCGCCGCGGAAGGCGTAGATGGACTGGTCGGCGTCGCCGACCACACACAGCTCGGCGGGCGGCACCACCCCCCCGACCGGGCCGACCAGCTCGCGGACCAGGGCGTACTGGGCGTGGTTGGTGTCCTGGTACTCGTCGACCAGCACGTGCCGGAAGCGCCGGCGATAGTGCTCGGCCACGTCCGGGAACGCCTGGAGCAGGTGGACGGTGGTCATGATCAGGTCGTCGAAGTCCATCGAGTGGGCCTCGCGCAGCCGCCGCTGGTAGAGCCGGTAGACGTCGGCGAGGACCTTCTCCGGCGGCGTCTGCGGCGCGAAGGACTCCTCGTCGATCAGCTCGTTCTTCAGGTTCGAGACCTGTGCGGCGAGCGAGCGGCCGGGGAAGCGCTTGCTGTCCAGGTCGAGGTCGCGGGCGACCATCGTCATCAACCGCACCGAGTCGCCCTGGTCGTAGATGGTGAACGAGCTCTTCATGCCGAGCTTGGCGGCCTCGGCGCGGAGGATGCGCACGCACATCGAGTGGAAGGTCGACACCCACATCGCCCGGGCACGCGGGCCGACCAGGGAGGCGACCCGCTCCTTCATCTCCCCGGCGGCCTTGTTGGTGAAGGTGATCGCCAGGATCTCGCCGGGCTGGGTGTTCCGGGCGCCGAGCAGGTAGGAGATGCGGTGGGTGAGCACGCGGGTCTTGCCCGACCCGGCACCGGCGACGATGAGCAGCGGACCGCCCTCGTGGACGACGGCCGCACGCTGCGGGCCGTTGAGCCCGGCGAGCATCCGGTCGAGCTCGCGGCCGGCCTGCCCACGGGGCGCGCGGGTCAGGTCGGCGGTACCGGGGAGGGCTTGCTGCGGGCTGCTCATGACCCGGCCACTCTAAGCCGGGACACCGACGTCCCCGCCGCCGGAACACGGTGCCGCGCGCACCGCACTGGCTTCGCCGGGACCGGTCGTGTCACACTGTCCCGGTGCTCCGCCATCGCGAGTTTTACTACGGCCACCGGGTTCCGGTGTCCGTACTCGCTGGCTGAGCAGCCAACGCACACGACGCCCCGGGCCCACGGCCCCGGGGCGTTTTTTCTCGCCCGGGGTCGGCTGCCCTCACCCCTTCCCCGGAGGACACCATGAGCACCGTCACGCTGGACCCCGCCGCGAGCTCCCCCGCCGAGCCAGGGGACCGGATCGGCGAGCTGCGCACGGCGATCGACGACTGCGATGCCCAGATCATCGAGCTGGTGCAGCGCCGCCGGGCCATCTCCCAGGAGATCGGCGAGCTGCGCGCCTCGTCCGGCGGCATGCGGTTGTCGCTGTCCCGCGAGCGGCAGGTGCTGTCCCGGTTCCGCAACGCGCTCGGTCCGGACGGCGCCTCCCTCGGCATGATGCTGCTGCGACAGGGCCGCGGCCGGCTATAGGCGGCGAGGGCCGTGTTGGCCACCATGGCCCCCGACGAGGCCGGGGCCGACCGGCACCTGGACCACCAGTCGGTGCGCCGGGAGGCGATGGAGCGGTTGCGGCCGCGGGGCGGGCTGATCCTGCGCACCCGGCGCGACGGCCTCCGCATCCGGCACTCCGACGACGGCGAGCTCCCCTCGGCCGGGGCCCACTCCCCGCGCTGCCACGCGGCCCTGCTCGGGGCCGCCGGCCGCGGGGCCCACCCGGCTGGAGCTGGTCCGGCCCTACGGTCACGTGGGCCGGCGACGGGTGGCAGGAGGGGTCCTTCTCCTAGGCTCCGGCGCGTGACCTCACCGCCCCCCTCGCAGCCCGCCGCGCACGTCGACCGGGCACTGTGCGTGCTCGCCCACCCCGACGACGTCGACTTCGGCAGCGCCGGCACGGTCGCGGCCTGGACCGCCGCCGGGACCGAGGTCACCTACTGCGTCGTCACCGACGGCGACGCCGGCGGCTTCGACGACACCCCGCGCGAGGAGATGGGCCCGCTGCGGCAGGCCGAGCAGCGGGCCGCAGCAGCCGCGGTGGGCGTCACCGACGTCCACTTCCTCGGCTACCCCGACGGCCGTCTCGAGCCGACGCTGGACCTGCGGCGCGACATCAGCCGGGTGATCCGCCAGGTGCGTCCGCAGCGGGTGCTGACCAGCTCACCGGAGCGGTTCTGGGAGCGCATCGGTGCCAGCCACCCCGATCACTTGATCGTCGGCGAGTCGACCCTGCGCGCCGTCTACCCCGACGCACGCAACCCGTTCGCCTTCCCCGAGCTGCTGGCCGACGAGGGGCTGGACGCCTGGACGGTTCAGGAGGTGTGGCTGGGGGCCAGCCCGCGCGCCGACCACGCCGTCGACGTCACCGACCTGGCCGACCGCAAGTTCGCCGCCCTGCGCGCCCACGTCACCCAGGTGGGACACCGGGACGACCTCGAGGAGTTCGTCGGCGGCTGGATGCGGCAGACCGCCCGCGGGCACGGGCTCCCCGAGGGGCGCATGGCCGAAGCGTTCCATGTCGTGTACACAGCGTGACTGCCACTCGACTCGTCATCGCCCGGCAACACCCGGCCGGTTCCGTCCCCCAGCGGTAACACGACCCCCGTAGACCTCTCCGGACCGCCCGTCCAGCACCGGAGAGAGTCCATGACCGAGATCCCCGCCCCCCAGCGACCAGAGCCGTCGACCGCCGCCACGCTGCTGGAACGGGCACTAGGCCGCCGGACCTTCGTCCAGGCCGCCCTCGCCACCAGCGCCGTGCTGGCCGCCGGCGTCGGGACCGCGTCGTCGGCGGCCGCGTCCGGCAGGGCCGGCGTGCGGCTCCCCGGCGAGGTGCTGCAGCCGGGCACCGGACCCATCGACGGCGACCTGTACCTGCCGTCCCGGCTGGACGAGGTGCGCTGGGGGTACCTGCCGCGCACCACCGACGCTCCCGTGGTGCGGATGCGCTCCGGACAGACGATCACCATCGACACGGTGAGCCACGAAGGCCTGCTCGAGGACCAGGGCCGCGACCCGGCGGCCTGGTTCGCCGGTCACGGCGTCCCCCGGGACCAGGTGCTCGACGACGCCGTCGCGATCGCCACCGGCTACGACCGGCACACCCGTGACTTCGACGCCGACGGCCCGCACGTGGTCACCGGGCCGGTGCACGTGGAGGGCGCCCGCCCTGGCGACGTGCTGAAGGTCGAGCCGCTGTCGGCGCTGCCCCGCGTCCCCTACGGGGTCATCTCCAGCCGGCACGGCAAGGGCGCGCTCGCCGTCCAGTTCGGCCACGACGGTGGGATCACGCCCGCGGAGGCGATGCCACGGACGACGGACGGCCGGGCGACGGGGGACCCGCTGCGGTACGGCAACGTCTCGGTGTTCACCCCGGTCCGGCGGGCCCGTCGCGGCGGGGCGAGCGCTTTCCTGCCGGTGGGGACCTCGGGCGAGGTGAGCTGGCCGCTGGACCCCTTCGCCGGCCTGATGGCGGTCGCGACGGTCCAGGACGCCCCGACGCTGGACGACCCGCTGGTGAACTCGATCCCGCCGACCCTCGGCGGCGGCAACATCGACGTCAAGCACCTGAACGTCGGCTCGGCGTTCTACCTCCCGGTGGTCGCGGAGGGGGCGCTGTTCTCGACCGGCGACCCGCACATGTCGATGGGCAACGGCGAGGTGGCGCTGACCGCACTGGAGGGGTCGCTGCGGCTCACCTTCCGGCTGACGGTCTGCAAGAAGGGCTCCAGGGACGCCCCGTCGGTGGCCTTCCGGTACCCGTTCGGCGAGACGCCGGACGCCTGGGTGCCGATCGGGCTCT
>JAOPWO010000377.1 GCA_025965635.1 Modestobacter sp.
CGATCACCACGAAGGCGTTGTTCAGCGTCCGTCCGCGCATGAAGCCGATAGGAGCGATCTCGATCAGCCCCTCGGCCATCAGCACCCGAACCCGCTTCATCGACAGCCGGTCCGACAGCGCGTCGTAAAGCGGCCGCAGGTAGGGGGCGAGCTTGTCCTCCATCTCGCCGGGAAGGAAGCCAAGCGATTCGCCCGCCTCGACAGCGGGGCGCGACAGCACGATGCGCCCGACGTTGCCGGCCTCCAGCTCCTCCACGGCCTTGGCTATGGCCAGGTAGGTCTTCCCCGTGCCGGCCGGGCCGATGCCGAAGATGACCGTGTGCGCGTCGATCGCGTCGACGTAGCGCTTCTGGTTCAGCGTCTTGGGCCGGATGGTGCGGCCCCGGCGGCTGAGGATGTCGAGGCTGAGCACCTCCGCCGGCCGTTCGGACCCGCCGCTGCGCAGCATCCCGACGACCCGGCGGACCGAGTCGGGACGGAGCGCCTGCCCGGTGTTGAGCAGCGCGATGAGCTCGTCGATGACCCGGACGGCGAAGGCGTTGTCCGCCGGCTGCCCGGTGATCGCGATCTCGTTGCCGCGCACGTGGACGTCGGCGGTCAGCTCGGACTCGACCATCCGGAGGAGTTCGTCCCCGGAGCCGAGGAGAGCGACCATCGAGACGGTCTCCGGGACGGTGATGGTGGTGCGGACGGCGGCTGGTGCCCCGTCCGCGGGGGCAGACGCACCCGCGGCGCCCGCCCCGAGAGCGGCGGCACGTGCCGAGCTCTGCAGGGACGTGCTAGGACCGGTGGGAATGGCGTCTGGTGCGGTGTCGGGCAAGTACGCTCGACCCTGCCTTCCTGCGACGGGACTGTGACCGGTCCAGTCTACCCGTGCCGGGCACCCCGCAACCCGCTTCGCCCGGTTCCCGCCGTCACACCCCGGTTCCCCGACCTCAGCGCCCGGAGTGGGTGGCCCTGCCGGGTCCGTCGGTGAGGAAGGACGCGACCGCGCCGCGCAGGTCCGCCGTGCCGAAGAGCAGGCCGGACACCGCCGGAACGAGGTCGTCGGCGGCCCGGGCGCCCTGCCGCACCCCGGTGGCGACCAGCGCCTTGGTGGCCGCATGCGCCACCGTCGGCCCGGCGGCGAGCCGGCGGGCGTACCCGCGGGCGGCCGCGGCGAAGCCCTCGTCGGGCAGCACCCGGTTCACCACGTTCCAGCGCTCCAGCACCGCGGCCGGGTACCGCTCCCCCGTGAAGACCAGCTCCCGCGCCCGCGCCGGTCCGGCCCGCTCGGCCAGCCGCTGCGGGCCGCCCATCGACGGGGTCAGCCCGACCACGGTCTCCACCAGGCCGAACGACGCCCGCTCGGCGGCGAGCAGCAGGTCGCAGGCCAGCGCGATCTCGAACGCCGCGGTGAGGGTGAGCCCGGAGGCGGCGAAGACGGTGGGCACCGGCAGGTCCTCCAGCGTCTGCACGGTGCGCAGCAGGCGGGCCCAGAGCGCCCCACCGCGGGCGACGGCGTCCGGGCCCTCGGCGATCTCGGCGAACAGGTGCACGTCGACCCCGGCCGAGACGACCCGGCCGCGCGCCTCGACCAGCACCGCGCGGGCGCGGCCCGGCCGAGCCGGGTCGGTGAGCTCGATCAGCTCCCCGGTGACCCGTTCCCAGGCGTCGAAGACCGCGCGGTCGAACAGGTTCAACGGCGGGTTGTCGAGCACGACGACGGCGACGTCGCCGTCCCGCTCGATCCGGACGGGCGCTGGAGACTGGGGCACGCCCGTGATCCTGGCCCCGCGGTCAGCCCGGCGGCCAGCCCATCGGCCGCCCACCGAGCACGTGCAGGTGCACGTGGTGCACGGTCTGCCCGGCGGCCGGGCCGGTGTTGGCCACGATCCGGTAGCCGGGTTCCGGCCCGTCCGCCGTCGCCAGACCCTCCTGCTGGGCCACCGCGTGCGCCGCCGCCACCACCTCGCCGAGCAACTGGGGGTCGGCCCCGGCCAGCAGGCCGGCGGTGGCGTGGTGGTCCTTGGGGATGACCAGCACGTGGGTGGGCGCCTGCGGGTTGATGTCGCGGAAGGCGTAGGTCCGCTCGGTCTCGTGGACGACGTCGGCCGGGATCTCCCCGGCGACCATCCGGCAGAACAGGCAGTCGGTCACGGTCCTCCTCGCGAGCTCGGTCACGGTCTGGACCCTAGGCGAGCCACGGGCTGCGCGATGGTCGACGATGACCCGGCCCCCCCGACCCGATCACCCCGGAGGTCCCGCCGTGTCCGCTCCCCACCCCCATCCGAGGACGTAGTGAGCACCCGTCGCGCCGTCCGGTCGGGTGGTCCTGCAGCACGAACCCCGCTCTCGCGGCGCGGCTTCCTCGCCGCCGGCGCCGCCGTCCTCGCCACCGGGCTGGCCGCCTGCGGCGACCGCACCTCCCCCGTCTCCGGGACCGCTCCGTCCGGTCCCGCCGGCCGGCTCAGCATCGGGGCGATCCCCGACCAGGACCCGGAGGTCCTGCAGCGGCTCTACGGCACGGTCGCCGACTCGATGTCCGGCGCGCTCGACGTCGAGGTCACCTACCAGCCGGTCACCGACTACGGCGCCGCCGTCTCGCTGTTCCGCACCGGCGACCTCGACCTCGTCTGGTTCGGGGGGCTCACCGGCGTGCAGGCCCGCCTGCAGACCCCCGGCGCCGAGCCGGTCGCCCAGCGCGACATCGACACCGACTTCCACTCGATCTTCGTGGTCAACGCCGCCACCGGCCTCGCGCCGTCGGAGGACCTGGCGCCGCTGGCCGGGCTGCGGTTCACCTACGGCAGCGAGACGTCGACGTCGGGCCGGCTGATGCCCGCCTACTTCCTGCAGGAGCAGGGGGTCGACCCGCAGGGCTTCCCCGGCGGTCCCGGGTTCTCCGGGTCGCACGACGCGACGCTGGCCCTCGTCGCCTCCGGCAGCTACCAGGCCGGGGTGCTCAACGAGCAGGTGTGGACCTCGCGCACCGAGGAGGGCGCGGTCGACCCGGCCGTCGTCCGGTACGCCCGGACACCGGCCTACTTCGACTACCACTGGCTCCTCGGCCCGCAGGCCGTCGAACGGCTCGGCGACGACCTGCCCGGCCGGGTCACCGACTACTTCACCGGGCTGTCGGCCGCCGACCCCGACGACGCCGAGGTGCTCGAGCTGTTCGGCGCAGGGTCGTTCGTCCCCACCGAGGCGGGCAACTACGACTCGATCGAGCGGATCGGCCGCCAGCTCGGGCTGGTCAGCTGACCGCCGTCCTGCGGCTGTCCCGGGTCGGGGTCCGCTACGGCCCGACCACCGCGCTCGACGGCGTCGACCTGACCGTCGACGCCGGCGAGCGGGTGGCGCTGCTGGGCCCGTCGGGGGCCGGGAAGTCCACGTTGCTCGGGCTGGCCAACGGCGCGGTGCTGCCCACCAGCGGATCGGTCCGGGTGCTGGACGGCGCTCCGGCCGAGCTGCGCGGCCGGCCGCTGCGCCGGCTGCGGTCGCGGGTGGGGACCGTGCACCAGCACCTGGAGCTCGTGGGCCAGCTGCGCGTGGTGCACAACGTCAACGCTGGCCGGCTGGGGAGCTGGCCGGCGTCCCGGGCGGCCTGGTCGCTCGTCCGCCCCCAGGGGCTGCCCGAAGTGCTCGCGGCGCTGGAGCAGGTCCAGTTGGCCGACCGGGTGTTCGAGCGCACCGACCGGCTGTCCGGCGGGCAGCGGCAGCGGGTGGCCGTCGCCCGGCTGCTGGTCCAGCGCCCGGAGCTGGTGCTCGCCGACGAGCCCGCCTCCGCGCTGGACCCGTCGCTGGCCGACCGGGTGCTGGAGTTGCTGGCCGGGCTCGCCGTCGACCGCGGCGGCGCGCTGGTGGCCTCGCTGCACGACCCGACCCTGGCGCTGCGGCACTGCACCCGGGTGGTCGGTCTGGTCGGCGGACGGGTCGTGCTCGACGCGCCGACTGCGGCCCTGTCGGCCGGCGACCTGGCCGACTTCTACGGAACGCCCCGGTGACCGCCGTCCTGGAGGCGCCGCCGGCGGCCCGCCCCCGCCTGCAGCGCGTGCGGGCCCGCTGGGCGTGGGGACTGGGCGCGGTGGCCGTCGTCGTCTGGTCGCTGGCCGGGGCCGGGCTGTTCACCGGCGAGGTGGTCAACCCGGCC
>JAOPWO010000400.1 GCA_025965635.1 Modestobacter sp.
CCGCGCGGCCACCGCCGCGACGAGGAGGTTCGGCGACGGGCTCACCGTGTAAGCGGTGAAGTGGTGCTCGCTGAAGAAGATGCCGTCGAAGCCCTGGTCCTCAGCCCCGACCCAGGTGTCGAAGTGCAAGTCGTACAGCTCCGAGCAGAGCTCCGGGCTGAAGTTCTCCGCCCGCTTGTCGTAGGGGTCGTTGAAGATGTCGAACATCCAGGACTTGACCACGGTGTCTCCTGTCGACGGTGCTGGTCGGGGGGTGGGCCGGGCGCACGGTAGCGGTGGACCGACGGCCCGTCCGAGCCGAAAAGCGCCGGCTCCGGCCGCCCTGCGCAACCGGTTCGCGGCCCACGTGCCGGCGACGAACTCCTGGTCGACGGCCCGTCCAGAGAAGTCCTATAAAATACTTGACCGGGGCGACGTCCCCACCTAGCTTGACCGCAGCAGGGGCCGGCCGGCCCCTGCTGCGGAGCGAGCGCGACGCGCCGGAGCCTCCCTTCGAGTGGCCGTGGATCCCGCGACGTCGCCTCCCACCAGATCTGGAGATCACCGATGACCGTGTGGACGGACCTCACCGGGCTGGAGTTCAGCGTCCGCACCGTCGACGTCGGCGGGGTGCCCACGCGGAGCCTGCAGGCCGGCTCCGGCCCGCCGTTGGTCTTCCTGCACGGCACCAGCGGCCACCTCGACGGTTTCAGCCGCAACATCGCCGCACACGCGGAGCACTTCACCGTGCACGCCATCGACATGCTCGGCCACGGGTACACCGGCAAGCCCGACCGTCCGTACACGATCCCCACCTACGTCGAGCACCTGCTGGGGTACCTGGATGCCTGCGGCGTGGAACGCGCGCACCTGGCGGGCCAGTCCCTGGGCGGCTGGGTCGCCGCCTGGGCGGCTGCGGAGCACCCCGACCGGGTGCGCTCGCTGTCGCTGCTCGCCCCCGGGGGGACCGTGGCAAAGCCCGAGGTGATGAACCAGATCCGCACCTCGACCCTCGCGGCGGTGGAGAACAGCGACCCGGCCGGCACCCGGCGGCGGCTCGAGTGGCTGATGGCCGACCCCGGGACCAGCGTGACCGACGAGCTGGTCGCCATCCGGCACGCCATCTACCAGCAGCCGGAGATGAAGCGGAACGTCGGGAACATCCTCGTCCTGCAGGACCTCGACGTCCGTACCGAGAACCTCATGACCGAGGAACGGCTGGGGCGCATCCAGGCCCCGACCCTGGTGGTGTGGACCACCGACGACCCCACGAGCGAGATCGCCGAGGGGCACTTCTGGGCGGACTCCATCCCGGGCTCCCGGTTCGAGCTGATCGAGGACGCCGGCCACTGGCCGCACTTCGAGCAGGCGGACCGGTTCAACGCCCTGCACCTGGACTTCCTGCTCTCCACGCTCCCGTAACCCGGACGCCCGCCGACGCCGGTGGGCCCGCACCGGCACCACTGCAGAGAGGCAGGACATGGACCTGGGCATCGCCGGCAGGCGGGCGGCCGTCGCCGCATCCACCCGTGGGCTGGGCTTCGCGACGGCGCAGGCGCTGGCGGCCGCAGGTGTGCAGGTCGCCCTCTGCGGTCGGCAGCGGGACAGCGTCGAGCAGGCCGCAGCCCGCATCGGTGCAGCGGCCATGCCGATCGTCGCCGACGTCAGCACGCCGGAGGGCGCGACGCGGTTCGTCGAGGGCGCCGAGCGTGTCCTGGGCGGGATCGACATCCTCGTCATCAACGTGCCGGGGACGCCGGCCGGGACCTTCGCGTCCACCGCGCTGGAGGAGTACGGCCCCGCACTGCAGAACCACGTGCTCAGCGGGGTGGCCATGTGCAAGGCGGCCGTGCCCGGCATGCAGGCGCGCGGCTGGGGGCGGGTCGTGGCGATCACGTCGGTCGGCGTCCGCCAGCCCTTCCCCGACCTGATCCTGTCCAACACGGGCCGCTCCGGGCTGACCGCATTCCTCAAGACGCTCGCCCTGGAAGTGGCGCCCGACGGCGTCACGGTGAACAGCGTCCAGCCCGGCCTGCACCGGACGGAGCGGCTGGAGAGCTGGGCGGGGGACCGCCTGCCCGACATGGCGGCAGAGGTGCCGGCGAAGGCCGTCGGCGAGCCGGCCGACCTCGGCGCGGTGGTGGCCTTCCTCTGCTCGGAGCCGGCCCGCTACGTCACCGGGACGGCGGTCCCCGTCGACGGGGGCCTGTACCGCGGGCTGCTGTAGGCCCGGCGGCCGGCCCGGTACGGAGAGCCGGCCGCCGGTCCGGCCGGCTCAGCGGCCGCGGGTCCGCGCGGTGGTGACCCCGAACCCGGCGATCCACTCCGGGATCGCCTCGTAGAAGGTGGAGCGGACCTCGTAGGGCCCCATGGCACCGAGGGCGGCGTGGACCGCGATCCAGGTGCGCACCTCGTGGGAGGAGTGCCCGGCCTCCTGGACGAAGGACTCGTTGCTCCACGAGTCGAGCTGCGCGAGGTCACCGCCGTCGAGCACCTCGAGGAAGCGCCGGTCCCACTCCGGGTTGAGCGGCCGGAGGTCCGACGTCCCCGCCGCGTAGGCCAGCGCCGCGTCGAAGACGCGGGCCTGCCGCGCGGCCCGCTCCTCCGGCGTGGGGTTCCGCCCGGAGATCAGCCGTTCGACCACCTCGGGCGGGGCCTCGGTCAGCCGGGGGACCGGCGGGTCGTGCGACAGCCCGCCGGAGCCGAGCAGGAGCACCCGGCGGTCGAGTGCGGCCGCGGCGCGGCCGACGGCCTCGCCCAGCAGCCGGACGCGGCTGACCGGTCCGAGCGGCTCGGCGACGCAGTTGATGAACACCGGCACCACGGGAACCGTGTCGATGCCGCCGAAGAGCAGGTCGAGGGGCTGGGCGCAGCCGTGGTCGACGGTCATCCGCTCGGAGAACGCCACGTCCACGCCGGCGTCCAGCACGGCCGAGGCCAGGGACCGCGCTGCGGCCCGGTCGACCGGCAGGGGCCCGGCCGAGGTCCCGTAGTCGCCGACCGCCGTCGCCTGGGCGCCGATGCAGAAGGAGGGCATCAGGTCGTAGAGGAAGCCGTTGTAGTGGTCGGGCGCGAACACGACCACGAGGTCGGGATCGACGTCGGCCACGAAGGCCCGGGCGTCGTCGAGGGCTGCCTCCACCCGGGCGACGACCTCGTCGGCGGGCTGGTGGACGCCCATGACAGGCGTGTGCGACAACGCGCAGAGAGCTAGCGACATCGTGGTCGGGTTCCCATCCCAGCCGCTCCGGGGACCCCGGCGCGGCTGTTGCGGTCGGACATGGACTGCGGTTCTCCTGTCGGCGGGCGTTCCTGCCGTGCGGGGGTCATGAGTAGGGCAGCCCTCCCCGCTCGACGAGCCGCCGGGCGATGAGCGAGCGCTGGATCTCGTTGGTCCCCTCGCCGACCACCATCAGCGGTGCGTCGCGGTAGAACCGCTCGACCGGGTACTCGGTGGAGTAGCCGTTGCTGGCGTGGATGCGCACCGCCTGCTGGCAGAGCTCCAGGCACACCTCCGAGGCGTAGAGCTTGGCCATGCCGGCCTCCAGGTCGCACCGGGCGCCGCCGTCGAGGCGGTCCGCCGCCGCGAAGACCAGCATCCGGGCGGCCTCGAGCTTCACCGCCATGTCCGCCAGGTAGTTGCCGATCGACTGGTGCTGCCAGATCGGCACCCCGAACGAGACGCGTTGCTGGGAGTAGGCCAGGGAGGCCTCGAACGCGGCGCGGGCGACGCCGGTGGCCCGGGCGGCGACCTGGATCCGGCCGAGTTCGAGGCCCGTCATCATCTGCGTGAAGCCGGCACCCACCGCGCCGCCGAGCACCCGCGCGCCCGGCACGCGGCAGTCGTCGAAGGAGATCTCGCACGTCTCGACGCCCTTGTAGCCGAGCTTCGGGAGGTCCCGGGAGACCGTCATGCCCGGGCCCTGCTCCACGAGCAGGATGCTCATGCCGCGGTGCGGCGGGGTCGCCCCGGGGTCGGTCTTGCACAGCAGGGCGACCAGCCCAGCCCGGCGGGCGTTCGTGATCCACATCTTCGTGCCGGTGACGACGTAGTCGTCACCGTCGGCGCGGGCGACGGTGCGCATGCCCTGCAGGTCCGAACCGCCGTCGGGCTCGGTCAGGGCCATGGTCGCCCGCAGCTCCCCGGTGGCCAGCGCGGGCAGGTACCGGTGCCGCTGCTCGTCGGTCCCGAAGCGGGACAGCAGGGTGACCACGACGCCGTGCCCGCCCATGGCCCCGGCCAGGCTCATCCAGCCCCGGGCGAGTTCCTCGGTCACCGCGGCGAAACACGCCGTGGAGACGCCGAGGCCGCCGAACTCCTCGGGCACGAGCAGCCCGTAGACGCCGAGGACCTTCATCCGCTCGATCAGCGCCTCGGGATAGGTGTCGGCGTGTTCCAGCTCGTCCACGACCGGCGCGACGTCGCGCTCCACGAACTGCCGGACGGTCGCGACGATGGCCCGTTCCTCGTCGTTCAGCTGTGTCATGGTCCCTCTCCGGACGCGTGGGATGCCGCGGCCGGTCCGGCCGGCGGAACTGCCGTGGGGCCCAGGGCCGCCGCGATGTCGGCCTCGTCCAGGCCCGCCCAGCGCAGCACCGACCCGGTGTGCTCGCCGACGGACGGCACGGGACGCATCACCGCCGGACGGGCGGCACCGGTCAGCGGGGGTTCGAGGGCCACGAGCGGGCCGGCCGGCGAGCCGACCTCCCGCAGGCGGGAGCGGGACTGCAGGGCCGGGTGGCGGCCGAGGGCCGTCACCTCGGTGATGCGCGCGTGGGCGACCCCGGCGCGGTCCAGCAGGTCCTCCAGTGCACCGGCGGTGAGCCGGCCGATGCGCCGGTCGATCCGCTCCTGCAGCTCGGCCCGGTTCCGCACCCGACAGGTGTTCGTGGCGAACCGGGCGTCGACGGTCATCGACGGGTCGGCGAGCACCACGTCGCAGAACCGGGACCACTCGCGGTCGTTCTGCACGGCGAGGACGACCTGCTCGCCGTGGGCGGTGGAGAAGGGGCCGTAGGGGGCGATCGCGGCGTGCGCCGCACCGTTGCGGGGCGGCGCCGCCCCGCTGTAGGCCCCGTAGTAGAACGGGAAACCCATCCACTCGGCGAGGGAGTCGAAGAGCGACACCTCGACGGAGCTGCCCTGGCCGGTCCGCTCCCGCTCGTAGAGCGCGGCGAGGATGCCGCTGAAGGCGTAGCTGCCGGCCGCGATGTCGGCGACCGGGATCCCGGCCTTCGCCGGCTCGTCCGGGGTGCCGGTGACCGACAGCAGGCCCGCCTCGGCCTGGACCAGGAGGTCGTACGCCTTGCGGTCCCGGTAGGGACCCTCCGTCCCGTACCCGGAGACGTCGCAGGTGATCAGGCGGGGACGGGTGGCCCGGACCGACTGCGAGCCCAGGCCCAGCCGCTCGGCTGCTCCGGGGGCCAGGTTCTGCACGAAGACGTCCGCCCGGTCGAGCAGCCGCTCCACGGCGGTCACGGCGCCGGGCTGCTTCAGGTCCAGCGCCACCGACTCCTTGGAGCGGTTCAGCCAGACGAAGTGGCTGGACAGACCCCCGACCGTCTCGTCGTAGCCCCGGGCGAAGTCCCCTCCGCCCGGCCGCTCGATCTTGATCACCCGGGCGCCGAGATCGGCCAGCTGCCGGGTGGCCAGCGGTGCGGCGACGGCCTGCTCGAGGGCGACCACCAGCAGACCGGTCAGCGGGAGAGGGTGCGACGTCCGCTCAGTCACGGCGGCGACTGTACAACATATAAAATCCCCGACCCGGGTGCAGTGCACGCCGCCGGGTGGGCGCGGTGGCACGGCGTCGGGGGGTGCGATGCTGGCCCGCACGACGACACGGTCGTCGCAGAGGGGGAGGGACGACGTGGAGCCTGGCGCACCCGGTCCGGACGGAGGCGGCGGTCGTACCGCGGCCGCGGACTTCCGGAAGCGGCGCCGTGCCCACCTCAGCGACGAGGTGGCCTCCTACATCCGCGACCTCATCATGTCCGGCGAGGTACGTCAGGGGGACTTCCTCAGGCTGGAGCGGATCGCCGAGGAGGTCGGCGTGAGCGCCACCCCGGTTCGCGAGGCGCTGCTCTCCCTGCGCGGTGAGGGCTTCGTCAGCCTGGAGGCCCACCGCGGGTTCGTCGTCGCCCCGCTGAGCCGGCAGGACGTGGTCGACCTGTTCCGGGTCCAGGCCGATGCGGCGGCGGAGCTGACCGGCCGGGCTGCCCAGCGCATGCCACCCGAGGTGGTGGATCGACTCGCCGAGTTGCAGGAGCAGCTGGAGGAAGCGGCCCGGCGGGGTGCGGCCGAGGAGATGGAGGAGCTCAACTTCCGGTTCCACCGCCTCGTCTACCGGGCGGCGGACTCCGCGAAGCTGACCTGGGTGCTGGGCAGCGTGGCCCGGTACGCGCCGCGGCGGTTCTACGCGAGCATCCACGGGTGGCAGGGCGCGTCGGTGGCGGAGCACGGCGCGATCATCGACGCGTTGCGGCACCGGGACGCCGACAAGGCCCGCGGCACGATGCGCAGCCATGTGGACCACGCCGGCGAGCTGCTCGTCGCCCACCTGGAGAGCCGGGGCTTCTGGGCGGCCGGTGCCGGGTGAGCCCGACGCCCGCAGGCTGAGCCGGCCCCCGGACGAGTCGGCTGCCGGCAGCGGGCAGCCGCACGGACATCGGAACCCGACCTCTTGCCGTCTAGCATGCCAGTGTGTGATATTCAGCCGGCCGCGTCGGTTCGAGTCGCGGACCCGCCTGGGTTGGCAGGTCAGCGTTGACCGGAAGGGCCGGCATGTCCGCTCCGCGCACCATGTCGGCCGTCGGGCCGGCGACGGACATCTGTGATCACGGTGCGCAGCCCGGGTGCTGCGCACCGGTCGATGGCCGCGCCCCTCGTATCTCCGCCCGGGGCAGCGTTCCCGTCCGCACACGAGACCGAGGAGCACGGCATGGACTTCATCGTCGGCAATCTCGCGCACATCGCCGAACTCGACCAGGTCAAGCTGGCCGAGGACGTCGGCATCACCCACTACGGCGCCGGCCAGGGGCCCCTGCACTCCAGTGATCCCTTCCAGTTCCTGGCCCTGGCCGCCCGGGAGACCTCCACGATCAAGCTCGGGCCGTACGTGCTGGACCCGCTGACCCGGATCGCGCCCTCGGTCGCCAACTCCCTGGCGACGCTGAACCTGGTCTCCGAGGGGCGCGGTTTCCTCGGCCTGGGCACCGCGAACTCCGCGCTGCATGCGATGGGCCGCAAGAGCGCCAAGCCCGAGGAACTCGCCGAGGCGGTGCAGGTGATCAGCGCCCTCGTCCGCGGTGGCCGGATCGACCACACCTGGCGTGGTGAGACCAAGGCGGCGCAGCTGCTGGGCGCGCCGGACGCCGGCTTCTTCCGGACCGACCCGGACTTCCCGATCTACATCGCGGCGGGCGGGCCGAAGGGTGTCGCCAATGCGGCCAGGTACGCCGACGCCATCCTCTACTGCGCCGGCCCGAACCCGGAGTTCATCACGCTGATCCGGCGCGAGCTGGAGAAGGAGGTCGCCGCGGCGGGCCGGGCCCCCGGCAGCGTGAAGCTGATCGGGCTGACCTTCTTCTACCAACTGCGCAACGGTGAGACCTGGGAGGACGCCCTGACCAAGGGCTTCGGCACCACGGCGCCGATGGGCTCGACGATCAGCGACATGGGCTACCTCAAGAAGTTCCGCGAGGAGATCGGCGCAGACATCGTCGACAGGTCGATCGCGATGGTGCAGAACACGA
>JAOPWO010000213.1 GCA_025965635.1 Modestobacter sp.
GGGCGGCCACCCGGCGGGCCAGCTCGGTGCGCAGCTCGGCCAGCCCCTGGCCGGTGCGGGCGGACGTGGCCAGCAGCGGCGTGCCCGCCAGCCCCTCCGCGTCGAGCAACCGGCGCAGGTCGGTCAGGCAGTCGCGGGCGGCCGGTTCGTCGAGCCGGTCGACCTGGTTGAGGACGACGACGAGGACGCCGGCGTGCCCGGCCAGCGGGGCCAGGTAGCGGTCGTGGACGGCGGCGTCGGCGTACTTCTGCGGATCGAGCACCCAGACGAGCACGTCGACCAGCTCGACCAGCCGGTCGACCTCCAGCCGGTGCTCCAGCCGGACGCTGTCGTGGTCGGGGAGGTCGAGCAGCACCAGCCCGTCGAGGGCCGGATCGGGCCGGTCGACCCGGTGCCGCCGCGGCACCTGCAGCCAGTCCAGCAGCCGGTCGGCGCCCTCGGCGCCCCAGACGGTCGCGTGCGCGACCCCGGTGGTGGGCCGGCGGACGCCCGGCGTGCTGACCTCGGCGCCGGACAGCGCGTTGAACAGCGTGGACTTGCCGCTGCCGGTGGCCCCGGCGAGCGCGACCACGGTGGCGTCGCCGAGCGCCTCCCGGGCGCCGGCCTTCGCCAGCAGCGTGCGGGCGCGGCCGACCTCGGGCACCTCCAGGCGGTCCTCGGCGATCTCGACCGCCTCGCGCAGCGCGGCCAGCCGGTCGGCCAGCGGCAGCTCGCGGCGGCGGCTGGACAACAGGCTCATGCTCCCGCCCCGCGGGCGGCGGCCAGTGCCCGGACGGCGTCCCGCAGCTGCTCGGCGCTCGCAGCCGTCGGCCCCGCCCCGTCGACCAGGGTGCGGAACCGTTCCTGCTCGTCGCGCAGCAGCTGGTCGGCCCGGCGGTCGAGGTCGGCCCGGGCCTCGGCAGCCAGCTGGCGGACGGCGGCGTCGCCGAACACCGCCTCCATCACCCGCTGCCCGATCGCGGTGGTGCCACCGGCTATCACCACCTCGGCGCCGCTGAGCCCGGCCGTCGAGGCGAAGACGGCGACCATCACCACCGCGCCGGCCCCGTTGACGCCCCAGGACAGCAGCCGGGCCTTGGACCGCCTGTCCGCGCCCTGGCTGCGCACCAGGTCGAGCACGGTGCCCTGCCAGTCGCGCACCGCGTCGGCGGCGGCGCCGGTGAACGACGGCGAGACGCCCTCCAGCTCCTCCTCCCGGCCGGCGATCAGCGACAACCCGCCGGGCAACCCACGCCAGGCGGTCACGGTGCGCTCGGCAGCCCGGTCGGCCTCGGCCCGCAGCAGGGTCTCCACCCCGGACTCCAGCGCCCCGCGCAGGTCGTCGGCCGGGGTGGCACGACCGGTGAGCGCCGCGGTGACCCGGTCGCGCAGCCGGCCGACCTGCGCCTGCAGGCCACGCATCCACTCGCCGGTGCCGACGAACTCCTGCCAGCGGGCCAGCACCTCGCCGCGGAGCAGGCTGCCGTTCGCCACGCCCTCGTCCACGCCGGCCCGCGCCGCGGCGTAGGCGGCCTCCGCGGCGGCCTCCAGCGCCCCGGCCGCGGCGTCCTGCTCCTCGACGGCGGTCACGATGCCGCGGACCCGCTCGTCCAGGCTCTCCAGCGCCCCGGCCAGGGTCTGCCGGACGACGGCGGCCCGCTGCTCCTGGTCGGCGGCCAGCGCGTGCAACCAGTTCCGCAGCGGCGCCACCTGCTCCGTCGGCAGGAAGCCGTCGGTCAGCGGGCGCTCCTCCACCACGAACAGCCGGGCGCCGGCCAGTCCGGCGCGGTGCAGCATCCCGGCGAGGTCCTCGGCCACCTCCCGCGCGGCCTCCGGCGGCACCCGGTCGAGGACGACGGCCAGCGCCGTGCCACGTTCCTGCGCCGTCCGCAGCAGGTCCCAGGGCACCGCGTCGGCGTAGCGGGAGGCGGTGGTGACGAACACCCACAGGTCGGCCGCGGCGAGCAGCTGACCGGCCAGGTCGCGGTTGGCCTCCACCACCGAGTCGACGTCGGGGGCGTCGACCAGGGCCAACCCGGCCGGCATCGCCTCGTGGGAGACCAGCCGCAGGCTTCCGGGCCCGGCCTCGCCGCCGGTGGTGCGGGACAGCCCGGGGAGCACCCGATCACCGGAGAACTGGGCCCGGTCAGCCGGCGCGCAGACCAGCACCGGCGCCCGGGTGGTCGGCCGGAGGACGCCCGGGGTGGTGACCGCGGCGCCGAGAACGCTGTTGACCAGGGTGGATTTGCCCGCGCCGGTCGATCCGCCGACGACGGCGAGCAGCGGGGCATCGAGGTCGCGCAGCCGGGGCAACAGGTAGTCGTCGACCTGGTCGACCACGCCGCGGGCGGCCCGCAACGCCTCGTCCCGGCCGGGCACGGCCAGGGCGAGCGGGGCCTCGGCGACCCGGTCGCGCAGCAGCTGCAGGGCGTCCGGTAGCCCGGGAGGGTCGGTCATCCCCGGTACGTGCCCGCCCGAGACGCTGCTCACCCCTGCTCGATGATCACAGTCCCGCAGCGGACCGGCGGAGCGGCCCGGCCCAGCGGACGATGTGGTCGCGGTCGGTGGGGAACGTCCACAGCGGTGGCTCGACGTCGCCGTTCCAGGGGGCGGTGCGCCGCAGCCGGCGAGCAGGGCCCGGACCTCCGGGTACTGCCACTCGGGGACCCGTCCGGTGGTGGCGGTGGACCGGCGCACGTCGTCCTCGAACGAGGGTCGCGGGACCCAGCCCGGGCCGTGGAACAGCGCGTCGATCTCGACGTGCGGCACCTGGAGCGCGGCGTCGACCAGTGCGGCCGGCGTCGTCCGGCCCGATCCGGACGCGCCCGCGACGAGCACCCGGGCCGGCCGGGAGGGGAGGTCGTCGACAGGTCAGCACGGGCGTGCTCAGTCGGCGGGTGGCCAGGCGACCACCGGGCCCAGCAGCCCACCGGCGAGCGGGACACCGTCGTCGTCGCGGAGGACGGCACGGTGCTCGTGGCTGCCGGCGGCGTGCGCCAGCGCGGCGAGCAGCAGGACCAGGCCCGGCCGGTCCAGCCCGGCGGCGAGGTCACCGAGGTCGACCGGCTGCCCCTCGGCGATGCTGGCCGCGGCCCGCAGCAGCCGCAGCTGGACGCCGCTGCCGCCGATCGCCCCTCGTCCCAGGGCGCCGTCGAGGTCGGCCCACAGGACGGCCGCCCACGGGCCGCCGGTCTCGTCGCCGTCCAGCGCGATCGCGATCAGCCCGGCGGCCTGCAACTGGGGCAGCCAGTGCCCGGTGTTGGCCAGCAGCAGCACGGCCGCCTCGGCCGAGTAGTCGCCGACGGCCGCGCGCAGCAGGGCGCTCTCGACGTCGACCAGGTCGAGGTCGGCGGCCAGCGGTTCGTCGATCACCGAGCCTCCTTCGTCAGCCGGGGATGGGTCCGACCGCAGTGTGCCCACGGGGTACGACAGTTCTCCGAGCGCCGTGTCGTCGTGGCGATCCGGCGGGCGTGGCGCCCGGATGGCGCCCGGATGGCGCCAGGCCCTGCCTGCAGGTGGAGGACGTGCCCGTGGCCACGCATGCAGTCCTGGTACGCCGCCACGAGGGTGGCGACCGCCTCCGCGCAGCCCCAGGACAGCCAGGTCGCCGGTGCCGGCGACGCCGCCGGCACCGACCACCGTCATCCGCCGGGCGGTCACGCCCCCTCCTCCGCGAGCCGGGCCAACGCGGCCGGCACCTCCGCCGGGGTGTCCACGACCACCGCCGCGCCCGCGGCGACCAGCTCGCCCTCCGGTGCCGGACCCCAGCCGGCGCCGATGCAGGGCAGCCCGTGCAC
>JAOPWO010000405.1 GCA_025965635.1 Modestobacter sp.
GGGCAGCCGCACCGACCCGCCGGTGTCGGTGCCCCGCGCCAGGTCGACCAGCCCGGCGGCCACCGCCGCGCCCGCGCCTCCGCTGGAGCCGCCGGGGATCCGGCTGAGGTCCCAGGGGTTCCGGCACGGGCCGGAGGCCGAGTTCTGCGAGGTCACCCCGACAGCGAACTCCGACAGGTTGAGCTTGGCGACCACGTGCGCGCCGGCCTCGCGCAGCCGGGTCACGACCACGGCGTCGGCGTCGGGCACCCGCTCGGCGAAGAAGGCCGACCCGCAGGTGGTGCGCACCCCCGCGGTGTCGATGTTGTCCTTGACGCCCACCCGCACGCCGGCCAGCGGGCCGTCGACGGCGTGCGGCAGCGGCGGGTCGATCGAGGTGATCACGGCGTTGGTCGCCGCGGCCACCCGCCGTCGCCGGACGGCGACGTCGTCCGCGGCGAGCACCCGGCCCCTCACGCGCCGGTCCGTTCCCGGGCCAGCCGGACGTAGTGGGCGACCACCTCGGCGTCGTCGACGGCGCCCAGGTTGAGCGCCTTGTCCGCCGGCACGCCCTGGAACAACCGCTTCAGCGGCACCTCCAGCCGCTTGCCGGTGCGGGTGTGCGGCACCCCGGGCACGGCGACGACCTCGTCGGGGACGTGCCGCGGGCTGGCGTTGGTCCGGATCGCCGCCCGGATCTCGGCGACCAGCTCGTCGGTGAGCTCGTGCCCGGGGGCCAGCTGCACGAACAGCGGCATCCAGTAGCCGCCGTCGGGCTGCTCGACGCCGAGCACCACGCAGTCGCGGACCGCCGG
Source organism: Modestobacter sp. (assembly GCA_025965635.1). Lineage (GTDB taxonomy): Bacteria > Actinomycetota > Actinomycetes > Mycobacteriales > Geodermatophilaceae > Modestobacter. Next base: position 795 of record JAOPWO010000405.1, read on the forward strand.
GATGGCCTCCACCGCCGCGTAGATGTCGGCGGTGCCCATCCGGACGCCACCGCGGTTGAGGGTGGAGTCCGACCGGCCGGTGATCAGGCAGGTGCCCCGCTCGGTGATCTCCAGCCAGTCGCCGTGCCGCCACACCCCCGGCCAGGGCTCGAAGTAGGCCTCCCGGTAGCGGCTGCCGTCCGGGTCGTTCCAGAAGCGCAGCGGCATCGACGGCATCGGCTCGGTGACCACCAGCTCGCCGAGCTCACCGACGACCGGCTGACCGGCCTCGTTCCAGGCGGCCGCGGCGACCCCGAGCATCGGCCGCTGCAGTTCCCCGGCGGTGACCGGCAGCAGCGGCGAGCTGCCGATGAACCCGGTGGCCACGTCGGTGCCGCCGGACAGCGAGCCCAGGAAGACGTCGGCACCGACCGCGTCGTACACCCAGCGGTAGGCCGCCGCCGGCAGCGGCGACCCCGTGGAGCCGATCGCCCGCAGGGCGGACAGGTCGTGCGTCTCCCCCGGCCGGACGTCGGCCTTCTCGCAGGCCGACAGGTAGCCGGCGCTGGTGCCCAGGTAGGTGATGCCGACCCGGGCGGCCAGCGCGAACTGCGCATCGACGGCCGGGTACGCCGGGGCGCCGTCGTGCACGACGACCGTCGCGCCGGACAGCAGCGCCGAGGTGGCGATGTTCCACCTGCTCCAGGCGGTCGAGGCGTACCAGTAGAAGCGGTCACCCGGCCCCACGTCGATGTGCAGACCGGTCTGCTTGCGCTGCTCGAGCACGACCCCGCCGTGCCCGTGCACGATGCCCTTGGGCAGCCCGGTGGTGCCCGAGGAGTAGACGATCCACAGTGGCGCGTCGAAGGGCAGCGGCTCGAACACCGGGTCCTGCACGTCGGCGACCACGTCGGCCCAGGGGAGCGCGTCGTCAGGCAGCTCGCCGGGGAACAGCCGGGGGACGGCGATCGTCGTCCGCACGCTGGGCAGCGCCGCGCGCAGTTCGGCGACGACGTCCCGCCGGTCGTGCGGCCGCCCGTTGAACCGGTAGCCGTCGACGGCGACGAGCACCACCGGCTCGATCTGGGCGAACCGGTCGAGCACGCTGCGGGTGCCGAAATCGGGCGCGCACGAGGACCACACCGCGCCGATCGAGGCCGCGCCCAGGAAGGCGACGACCGCCTCCGGCACGTTGGGCAGGTAACCGGCCACCCGGTCGCCGCGCTGCACGCCGAGCCGGCGCAGGCTGGCGGCGAAGGCGCCGACCTGGCCGCGCAGCGTCGCCCAGCCGATCTCGACCGGGTCGGTGTCCTCGGCGACGGCGATCAGCGCGAGGGCGTCAGGACCGGTGGCCCCGCCCGTGGCCCAGCGCAGTGCCTGCTCGGCGTAGTTGACCGTGACGTCGGGGAACCACTCGGCGCCGGGCATCCCGCGGCGGGTCAGCACCCGGTCGTCGGGCACGCCGGGCAGCACGTCGGTCCACTCGGCGACGTCGGCCCAGAACTGGTCCAGGTGCTCCACCGACCAGCGCCACACCCGGTCGTAGTCGGGCGGACTGCCGACGTCGAGACCACGGCGGGCGGCCACCCAGCTGGCGAAGCGCCCCAGCTGGCTCGCCGCGATCGACTCCGCCGTCGGCCGCCACAGCACCTCCGCCCCGTCGGGGGTGTTCGACGTCACGTCGGCACCCTGCCACGCCCGGGGCCGCTGCGGCAGGGGACCGGTCACGCCAGCACCAGCCCGGCCACCCCGGCGAGCACCAGCAGCGTGCACGCACCGGTGCGCAGCAGCGCGTAGGCGACGAGCCCGGCGTCCGCGCCGGCCAGGGCCTCGCCCAGGTGCGCCACGCCCGCTCCCCTCCTCTGCCGGGCGCCGCCCTCCGGACCGGTCGGGCCCAAGGACGGCGCGGCGGCGTGCCGGGCGCTGGGGCTCGGCCCGATCCGTGCCCGCCGGTGCCCGCTGTGCGAGGTCGGCCGGGACGCCCCTAGAGTCGGCGCTACACGTGTGCGGGAGCTCGGGTCACCGGGCTGAGAGGGCGGCTGACAGCGCCGCCGACCGCTGGAACCTGTCCGGGTAATGCCGGCGTAGGGAGAGATCATGAGCAGCAGCACGCCCGTACCGAGTTCCGCCGCTACCGGCGGCGACGCACCCCTCACCCTCGAGGAGGCACCCGCACGCACGCTCGGGCTGCGCGACGCCCTCGGCCTGTGGGGCAATCTGGGGATCAGCCTGCTCCTACCGGTCGCGGCGACGTTCGTCGTCCTGCCCGACCGGCCGCTGGGCATCACTCTGCTGGCCATCGTGGTCGGCGCGGTGATCGGCTCGGTGCTGCTGGGCCTGGGCGCGGCCGCCGGCGCCCGGGAGGGCGTGCCGGGGATGGTGCTGCTGCGCGGGCTGCTCGGCCGGCACGCCTCGGCGCTGCCCACCGTGCTGAACCTGGTGCAGTGCGTCGGCTGGGCGACCTTCGAGATCGTGATCATCGCCGAGGCCGCCTCCCGGGCGCTGGACGCGCCCCGGTGGCCGTTCGTCATCGCCGCCGGCGTGCTCGCCACGCTCATGGCGCTGCGCCCGCTCGGGGTCGTGCGGCTGCTGGCGCGCTACGCCGTCTGGCTGGCGCTCGCCGCCGTCGCGTACCTGTTCATCCAGGTGCTGGCCGACCCCCTGCCGCCGGTCACCACCGGCGTGGCGACGTCCTTCTGGACGGCGACCGACATCGTGATCGCCCTGCCGATCTCCTGGTTCCCGCTGGCCGCGGACTACACCCGGCACGTCCGCAGCGGACGGGCGGCCTTCACCGGGGCAGCGGTCGGGTACGGGCTGGCCACGGTGGCCATGTTCACCCTCGGGGCGTTCGCGCTCGTCGCCTACGGCGCCGCGGGGTTGGACGTGATCGACGCGCTGCTGGCCGTGCCGTTCGGGCTGCTCGCCGTCCTGGTCCTGCTGGTGGTGGAGGTCGACGAGGCCTTCGCCAACGTCTACTCCACGGCGGTGTCGGCGCAGAACCTGGTCGCCCGGCTCGACCGCCGGGTCCTCGCCGTGCTCGTCGGCGGGAGCGCCACGCTGATCGCGCTGGTCCTGGACGTCGCCGCGTACGAGCCGTTCCTCTTCCTGATCGGTGCGGTCTTCGTCCCGCTGATCGCGGTGTTCGTGCTGGTCTACTACGTGCTGCCGCGCGGCATCTGGGACGTCTCCGACACCGCGCCGGGCCGCCCGGCGCTGCTGCTGCCCTGGGCGGCCGGTTTCGTGGCCTACCAGCTCACGCTGCCCACCTACTTCGCCGGGCCGGGCGCCGGCTGGACCGCGTGGTGGGGTGCGCGCCAGGCCGACCTGGGCATCGACCCGGCGAACGGCTGGTCGGCGTCCCTGGTCAGCCTGGCCGTCGCCAGCGTCCTCACGGTCGTCGTGGCCCTCCCCTCGGCCCGGCGGGCCCGCGCGACGCGGTGAGGGCCCGCGCGCTGGAGCCGCTGCACGTGCTGACCGACGCCCGGGACGGGCGGGCGGCGCTGGACGTCGTCACCGCGGCGGTCTCCGCCGGTGCGCCGGTGGTGCAGGTCCGGGCCAAGGGCTGCTCCGACCGGGTCCTGCACGACTTCGCCCGCCGGGTGGTCGGGATCTGCGCGCCGGCCGGCACGACGTGCCTGGTCAACGACCGGGTCGACATCGCCCTCGCGGTCGGCGCGCACGGCACCCACCTGGGGGCCGAGGACCTGC
>JAOPWO010000425.1 GCA_025965635.1 Modestobacter sp.
TCCGGCCGCCTGGACCTGGCCGACGTGACCGTGGTCGGGCACTCCGCGGGCGGTCAGCTGGCGGCGTGGGCCGCCGGCAGGAGCCGGTTGCCTGCCGGCGCGCCGGGTGCCTCGCCCCGGGTCGCGGTGACCGCCGCGGTGCTCCAGGCCGGGGTGCTGGACCTGGTCCGGGCCGACGAGCAGCAGATGGGCGACGACGCGGTGGCCCAGTTCCTCGGCGGCCGGGCCGACGACGTCCCGGAGCGCTACGCCACCGCCGACCCGGTCCGGCTGCTGCCCACCGGCGCCGACGTGCTGTGCGTGCACGGCGCGGCGGACACCACGGTGCCGCCCGAGCAGAGCGAGCGGTACGCCACCGCGGCCACCGCGGCCGGCGACACCGTCGAGGTGGCGCTGGTGCCGGGCGACCACATGGTGGTCATCGACCTGGCCGGGGAGGCGTGGCGACGCGTCGTCGACTGGCTGTCGGCCCGGCGCCCCTCCCGCGCCGGCCGCACTACCCTGGGGGCGTGACCGAGACCAGCGCGCGCGGCTGGTTGTCCCGGAGGCTCCAGAAGCTGACCGCGGACGACCAGACCATCGACGCCGAGGCCCTGCAGTCGGACGTCGCCACGTCCGGCTGCGAGCGGCTGAGCGCCTGCCGGAAGGGGGAGGTGGTCACCGTGACCGGCCGCCTCAAGTCCGTCGTCTACACCCCGCGGGAGACCGTTCCCACGCTGGAGGCCGAGTTGTTCGACGGCTCCGGTTCGGTGACGCTGGTCTGGCTCGGCCGGCGGCGGATCCCCGGCATCGAACCCGGCCGGTCCCTCACCGCGCGCGGCCGCTTCGCCGCCTTCGACGGCCGCCGGGTCATCTACAACCCCTGGTACGAGTTGAGCGTCGCGTGACGTGCCCGCGCTGACCGGCCGACCCGGCCGGAGGGCGTCGTGAGCGACGCGGCCGAGCCCAAGGTCACCTTCGACCGGCAGCTGGTGCTGGACCAGCTGGGTGGCTGGCGGGGCATGGTCGACGCCACGCTGCCGACCGTTGCCTTCGTGGTCGCCAACTCGCTGGCCGGGCTCCGGGCCGGCATCTGGACCGCCCTGGGCGCCGCGGTCCTGGTGTTCGGGCTGCGGTTGGTGCGCCGGCAGAGCGTCCAGCAGGGGGTCAGCGGCCTGTTCGCGGTGGCGGTGGCGGTCGCGATCGCCTGGCGGACCGGTGAGGCGCGCGACTTCTTCACCCTGGGCCTGATCCGCAACGCCGGCATCGGTGTCGTGCTGCTCGGGTCGATCCTCGTCCGGTGGCCGCTGGTCGGCGTGGTCGCGGAGTTCCTGGCGCCCAGCCACCTGGGCGCCATGGCGTCGCACTCCTTGCCCTCGCTGCGCGGGCTCCGGGCCACGCGCCGGCCGCCGGCCGAGGCGGCAGCTCCGACCGACGACGCCGGGACCGGACGGCCGCCCGGCACCGCGCCGGAGCGGCACTGGCGGGACGACCCCCGCCTGCTGCGGGCCTACGCCTGGCTCACCGTGCTGTGGGCCTCGGTCTTCCTGCTGCGCGCCGGGCTGACCTGGTTCTACTACCGGCGTGACGACGTGGAGATGCTCGGCGCCGTCTCGCTGGCGCTGGGCCTGCCGGTGACGGCCGTCCAGCTGCTCATCACCTTGTGGGTGGTCGCCCGGCTGCACCGCCACCGCGCCCAGCAGTGACCCCTCGGACGCCGTGGCAGTGACGGCCCCCGGCAGGGGGCCGCGCCGGGCCTGCGAGGCGTGGAGGAGGGGACTCCTCGCTCAGGCGCCGCCGCCCATCACCTGCTGCAGTTCGTCCTCGATGTCGCCGTGGGTGACGAACAGCAGCTCGTCGCCGGCCTCCAGCGGCTCGTCGGCGTGGGGCGTGATCACCCGGTCGCCGCGCAGGATGGTGGTGAGCACCGTCTCCCGCGGGAGCATCAGCTCGCGCACCGGCCGGCCCACCCACGGGGTGTCCTCGGCGAGGGTGATCTCGACCAGGTTGGCCGCGCCCTTGCGGAAGCTCATCAGCCGGACGACGTCGCCGACGGTGACCGCCTCCTCCACCAGCGCGGCCAGCACGCGGGGCGTGGAGACGGCGACGTCGACGCCCCAGGCCTCGGTGTAGAGCCACTCGTTGCGGGGGTCCTTGACCCGGGCGACGACGCGGTTGACCGCGAACTCCGTCTTGGCCAGCAGGGAGACGACCAGGTTGGCCTTGTCGTCCCCGGTCGCGGCGATCACCACGTCGCAGGTGGCCAGCTGGGCCTCTTCGAGCGAGCTGACCTCGCAGGCGTCGGCCTGGACCCACTCGGCGCCGGGCACCGTCTTGGCCCGGACCTTGGCGCCGTTCTTCTCGATCAGCATCACGGCGTGGCCGTTGCCGAGCAGCTCGATCGCGATGGACCGGCCCACGGCGCCGGCGCCGGCGATGGCGACGCGCATCAGTGCTGCCTCCTGTCCGGGCCCTGCTCGACGGCACGGTGGACCCGATCGGTGACGTCGTCGGTGACCGCGACGACCAGGTGGTCGCCGGTTTGCAACACCGTGCCCGCGGTGGGCAGCTGTGCCTCGCCGAAGCGGACCAGCCAGGCAGCCCGGGACCCGGAGGTCGCCTCCAGCTCGGCCAACGTCCGGCCCACCCAGACGTCGGTGACCGTGACGCGCATCAGCAGCACCTTGCCGGTCGGCTCCCGCCACAGCTCGCTGACCTTGACCGACAGCAGCTCGCGGAGCAGCCGGTTCACCGTCCAGGGGACGGTCGCGACGCTGGGGATGCCCATCCGCTCGTAGACCTCGGCCCGCTTGGAGTCGTAGATCCGGGCCACCACGTGCTCGACGCCGAAGGTCTCGCGCGCCACCCGGGCGGCGATGATGTTGGAGTTGTCGCCGCTGCTCACCGCGGCGAACGCGCCGGCCGACTCGACGCCGGCGGCCAGCAGGGTCTGCCGGTCGAAGCCGAGCCCGGTCACCTGCCGGCCGGCGAAGTCCGGACCCAGCCGGCGGAAGGCCTCCGGGTCCTGGTCGATCACCGCGACGCTGTGACCGATCTCCTCGAGCCGGCGAGCGATCGCCGATCCGACGCGGCCGCAGCCCATGACGACCACGTGCACGTGATCCACCCTGCCCGTTCGTTCTGGTCGTCGATCCCGTTGCCGGCCCGGGCGGACCGCCAGGCCGTACCGCGCGCGAACGTACACCCGCTGCATCCCGGCAGCGGGCGGGTCGGGCCGCACGCCGCCCCGTCGGCGGTCCGTGTGAGGGAGTTCGCTCCGTCGCGCGCTCCCGACCGCTCCAGCGACCGTACGATCGCCCGCGTGCCGACCCTGTCCGATTTCGGGCAACTCCCGAAACGCCTCGTCCTCGGCCGACCCGTCAGCAGCTCCCGGGCCGGGGAGTCGCTGCTCCCCAAGACCCTGGCGCTGCCGATCTTCGCCAGCGACCCGCTGTCCTCCGTGGCCTACGCCACCCAGGAGATCCTGATCGTCCTGACGCTGGCCGGTACGGCGTTCCTCTTCCTCGCCCCCTGGCTCGCCGTCGCCGTGGTGCTGCTGCTGACGGTGGTGGTGCTCTCCTACCGGCAGGTGGTGCGGGCCTACCCGTCGGGCGGCGGCGACTACGAGGTCGCGATGAAGAACCACGGGCAGTTCGCCGGGCTGACCGTGGCCAGCGCGCTGCTCACCGACTACGTGCTCACCGTGGCCGTGTCGGTGTCGGCCGGCACCGACAACATCATCTCGGCGTTCCCGGAGCTCAACCAGCACCGCGTGTCCATCGCCGTGGGCCTGATCGCCCTGCTGGCCGCGGCCAACCTCCGCGGCCTGCGGGAGTCGGGCAAGACGTTCGCCCTGCCGACCTACCTCTTCGTCACCGGCATCATGGTCATGATCGTCACCGGCCTGGTGCGGGACTTCTTCACCGACTCACCGGTGGTCGCCGAGAGCGCCGCGTGGACGATCACGCCCGAGCCCGGCTACGGCCAACTGGCCGGCCTGGCCCTGGTGTTCTTCGTGCTGCGCGCCTTCGCCTCCGGCTGCACGGCGCTGACCGGGGTGGAGGCGATCGCCAACGGCGTGCCCGCGTTCCGGCCACCGAAGAGCAAGAACGCGGCGACCACGCTGGCGCTGATGGGCGGCATCGCGGCCACCATGTTCGCCGGCGTCACCGCGCTGGCGCTGCACGCCGACGTCAAGTACGCCGAGAACACCTGCGACCTCGTCGGCTTCCCCGGCGACTGCGCTACCGACCCGCAGCGCACGGTCATCGCCCAGCTCGCCGCCGCCACGTTCGGCGGGGACACCTCGATCGGCTTCTTCGCCATCCAGGCCGCCACGGCGCTGGTGCTCGTGCTGGCGGCCAACACCGCGTTCAACGGGTTCCCGCTGCTGGGCTCGGTGCTGGCGCAGGACCGGTTCATGCCCCGTCAGCTGCACACCCGCGGCGACAAGCTGGTCTTCAGCAACGGCATCCTGTTGCTCGCCGGCTTCGCCGCACTGCTGATCGTGGCCTTCGACGCCGACCCCAACCGGCTGATCCAGATGTACATCGTCGGGGTGTTCACCAGCTTCAGCATCGGCCAGTGGGGGATGGTGCGGCACTGGAACCGGGAGCTGCGGTCCACCGAGGACGCCGCCGAGCGTCGCCGGATGCGCCGCTCGCAGGTCATCAACACCATCGGAGGGACGCTGACCACCGTCGTCCTGATCATCATCGTGCTCACGAAGTTCACCCGTGGGGCCTGGCTGGTGATCCTGGTGATGCCGTTCATCTACCTGCTGATGCGGGCGATCAACCGGCACTACTCCGACGTCTCGCGCCAGCTCGTGCCCGACAGCGACTCCCGCATCCTGCCCAGCAAGGTGCACGCCGTCGTCCTGGTCTCCAAGGTGCACAAGCCCACGTTGCGGGCGCTCGCCTTCGCCCGGGCGACCCGGCCCGACGCGCTGACCGCGGTGACGGTCAACGTGGACGACGCCGAGACCCGCGACCTGCAGGCCGCCTGGGACCGCTACGACATCCCGGTGCCGCTGACCGTGCTGGAGTCCCCGTTCCGGGAGGTCACCCGACCGGTCCTGGACTACGTCCGGGACATCCGCCGCTCCAGTCCGCGGGAGCTGGTGGTGGTGTTCGTGCCGCAGTACGTCGTCGGGCACTGGTGGGAGAACGTGCTGCACAACCAGAGCGCGCTGCGGCTGCGCGCCCGGCTGCAGTTCCAGCCGGGCGTGATGATCACCAGCGTGCCGTGGCAGCTGGAGAGCTCCGTGGGCCGGGACGGTGACGGCGGGCACGGTCGCCCGGCGCCCGGAGACCTCCGCCGCGGCCTGACCACCGATGTGGAGCAGACCCCCTATGGCTGACGAGAGCTGGGTCGGCCGCCGGTTCGAGGTCACGGTCGGGCCGGTGGCGCACGGTGGGCACTGCGTCTCCCGGCACGAGGGCCGGGTGGTGTTCGTGCGGCACGCGCTGCCCGGTGAGCGCGTGGTCGTGGAGGTGACCGAGGACCGGCACGCCAAGTACTGCCGTGCCGACGCCGTCGAGGTGCTGCAGGCCCATCCGGAGCGGGTCGAGCGGCCCTGCCCGTACTCCGGCCCCGGCCGCTGCGGTGGCTGCGACTGGCAGCACGTGACGCCTGCCCACCAGCGACAGCTGAAGGCCGACGTCGTCGCCGAGCAGTTCGCCCGGCTGGCCGGGATCGAGGTCGACGTGGCGGTCGAGGAGCTGCCCGGGGGACCGCTGCGCTGGCGGTCGCGGGCCCGGTTCGCCGTCGACCGGTCCGGCCGGCCGGGACTGCACCCGCACCGCTCACGGGCCGTGCTGCCGCTGGCCGACTGCCCCATCACCATGGAGCCGGCCGCCGAGGCGGTCCTCACCCGCACCTGGGCGGGCACGGGTGCCGTCGACGTCGCCGTCGACTCCGAGGGCGCGATCACCACCACCCGGCTGGACCGGCGGGGTCAGCCCCAGTCGACCCGGGTCGTCCCGGCGGGGGAGCACCGCGCGGTCGAGGCCTCCGGGCGGGCCGCCCGCCGGGCCTGGGACCGCGACTGGCAGGTGGAGGGCACCGGCTTCTGGCAGGTGCACCCCGGGGCCGCTGACGCGCTCGTGGGGGCCGTCGCCGGGTACGCCGCGATGATGAACGGCGAGAGCGTGCTCGACCTCTACGCCGGGGTGGGCCTGTTCGGTGGATCGCTGGCCTCGGCCGTCGGTCCGGCCGGCCGGGTCGTCTGCGTCGAGGCCGACGCCGCCGCGTGCGCGGCCGCGGACGCCAACCTCGCCGACCTGCCGCAGGCCGAGGTGTGGCAGGGCGACATCGACGCCGACGGCGTGATCGGGCTGCTGGCCGAGGTCGGGGCCTTCGACGTCGTCGTCCTGGACCCCCCGCGGTCGGGTGCCGGGCCGGGGGTGAGCCAGGCGCTGGCCGCCGCCGGGCCGCGGGCCGTCGTCTATGTCGCCTGCGATCCGGCGGCCCTGGCCCGGGACGTGGCGGCCTTCGCCGCGGCCGGCTACCGGCTGGCCGGGCTGCGGGCGTTCGACTGCTTCCCGATGACCCACCACGTGGAGTGCGTCGCGCTGCTGGTCCCGGCCTGACGGGGCGCCCAAGCGGGTGACGCGGCGTGGCCCCGGTCGAGGCAGCCGGGCCGGGGCGCTGACGGCCGGGTCGTAGCCTCCCCGGACCCGCTGATCGGGCCGGCTGACGGCCCGAGCGAGGGGACACCGTGACGACGCTGTCCAGGCCCTGCGCACGTCGTCCTTCACCGCCGTCGACCGCACCACGGCCTGGCCTCCAGCGAGAAGCTGCCCGGCCTCTTCGGCGGCATCAGCCTGGCTACCTCCACGTCCTGACCCGGCGGCGGGGTGCCGCGCCGGCGGCCCCCTCCGCGGCCTCCTGGTGTGAGCCGCGTCTGCGGTGGTATCCCCGCGCCATGTCCAACAGTGAGTACGTCATCGCACGCCGGGCCAACGGTGAGGGGAAGGCGGTCGGCGAGGGCCACGCGGTCCTCACCCGGGCCACGCAGAAGGACGGCCCCTACGTGGCCGAGTGCGGCGCGAAGGTGAGCGTCGTGGTCGGCGACTGGCCGCCGGAGGACGCGGAGGACCACGCGTGCCCGGTCTGCTGCCGGGACACCGGGAACCCCTGGACCTGAGCCCCCTCCCCGGGGTGCCGGCCGTGGAGCCAGCACCAGGGGCGCGGCTGCGCGGCCGTTCACCGCCGACGACGCCCCAGCGGTCAGCCGCAGCTACGCCCACCACGTCGAGCACAGCGGCGACCCGGCGTCGCAGGCGCTGCACCGCGCCCCGGGCTTCGTCGGGGCCGGCCGGCTGCGCCAGGTCGGCTCCAAGCACGGCCGCCGGCCGGACGTCGTCCTGACGCAGGCGCCGCTGCGCTGAACAGCCCGTCGGTGGTCCGGGTCAGACTGGGCCCGTGGACCCTGCACTGCCGCCCGGCTGGCCCGACGAGGTCGCCCCGCCCGGGGCGCCGGACTGGGAGCGTTCCGCGGTGGCCTGGCTCTACGACCAGGTGCCGCCGGACTACCGCGCGCACGAGGTGCTGCGTCGCTACCCCGTGCTGCTGGCCCGGTTCGCCGCCGACCACCTCGCGGCCGGGCTGGAGGCTGCCCGCGCCGGCTGGCGGACCGTGCGGGTGGAGCTCGCCGACCAGCTGCCACCCGACGCCATGGAGGCCGCGATCAGCGCCTACGAGCGCGAGGGCGCCCGGCTGGCCCGCGCCGCCCGAGGAGTGGAGGTCGTGGCCGGCGCGCTGCGCGGCGAGCGCTGGGTTCCCCGGCTGTAGACCGGGCGACTGCTCCATCACAGGTGCCCCCGTTCGCCAGGGCAGGTCGGCCGCGCGCGGTTACAGTGGGGAATCCCGGCGGTGCGCAACCAGACAGCCCGTCGACGTCGAAGGGACCCTGCCGCGTCGTGTCGCTGCTCAGCTCGCTGGCCGGGCCCGAAGACCTCCGGGCGCTGCAGCCCGACCAGTTGCCCGTCCTGGCCGCCGAGATCCGGGACGCCCTGGTCTCCGCCGTCGCCAAGACCGGCGGCCACCTGGGCCCGAACCTCGGCGCGGTCGAGCTGACCATCGCCGTGCACCGGGTCTTCGAGTCCCCGCGGGAGCCGATCGTCTTCGACACCGGCCACCAGGCCTACGTGCACAAGCTGCTGACCGGCCGGCTGGAGGGCTTCGCGCAGCTACGCCAGCGCGGCGGGCTCTCCGGGTACCCGAACCGTGCCGAGAGCGAGCACGACTGGGTGGTGACCAGCCACGCGTCGACGGCGTTGTGCTACGCCGACGGGCTGGCCTAGGCCTTCGGCGTCCGCGGTGACTCCCGGCCCGTCGTGGCGGTCATCGGAGACGGCGCGCTCACCGGCGGCATGGCCTGGGAGGCGC
>JAOPWO010000429.1 GCA_025965635.1 Modestobacter sp.
CGTCCTGGCGGACAAGTTCGGGATCAAGGCCCCGCACCCCGGGTTCACCGATGCGGCTGCCCGCAAGGTCAACCAGGACCGCTTCATCGAGAACTTCGAGGTCATGAAGATGGCCTGGACGCAGGACACGGTGACGTTCAAGGGCGAGTACTGGCAGATCCCGCCGGACGACGTCGTCTTCGGCCACGAGGGCACCGCCAAGTACGGCCGCGGGCAGAACGCCGAGGGCCGGATCGAGGAGGTCGGCATCGTGCCGCGCCCCTACACCAAGCCCTACCCGCAGGTGTACGTGCCGATCACGGCGAGCCCGGCGACCGTGGAGTGGTGCGCTCGTGAGCAGATCCGGCTGGTGGCCTTCACCTCCATCCACGAACAGATCGACGCGATCCTGACCCGCTACCAGGCGGCGGCCAACGAGGCCGGTCACGCGATCGGTTACGGCGACGGCGTCGCGCACTTCAAGACGATCATCGTCGCCGACACCGAGGAAGAAGCGCGGTTCCACGCGGGGAAGGTGCAGTGGGCCTGGGCGGAGTGGCTCGGCGGCTACGGGTTCAACGAGGCCTTCCGGCTGCCCGGCGAGACCACGCCCATCCCGAACGACTTCGACGTGACCCAGCGGGGACACGGCTTCATCGTCTACGGCACCCCCGACCAGGTGCTCCAGCGACTCGAGCCGTTCGTGGCGCAGTACAACGTCGGCGAGTTGTTCAACTGGGTCTTCAACGGGGTCATGTCCCACGACGCGATCCTGAGGTCCCTCGAGCTCTACATGGAGAAGGTCGCGCCTCGGTTGAGCTGAGCGCGGGTCGGCCGGCACCAGCCGGTGCGGTGTCCGCGCACATGTCACCCCTGCTCCGTGCGGAGCCGGAGGAGGAACAGGAGATGCTGTGGAGAACGTGAGGATCCCGCTGGTCAAGGGGGTGGTCTCGCGCCAGGCGCGGACCGGCTGGCCCGAGGGCACGGTCGAGGACGAGCACGGGCGCGAGGGCTTCGCCGGCAACTACTCGATGCTGTACCGCCGCCGACCACCGACGCAGTGGACGCGGATCGAGGGGCCCTCGCGCCCCCGCGCCATGGACATGGACGCGTTGGCCGCACCGGACGCCGACGACCCGGACGCCACCCCGACGCTGCTGCTCGAGAACGAGGACGTCGGCATCTACGTCAGCCGGCGCCGCGCGGCGATGCCCTACTACTTCCGGAACGTCGACGGTGACGAGGTGCACTTCGTCCAGCACGGCGAAGGCCGGCTGGAGACCGAGTACGGCGACCTCTCCTACGAGGCGGGGGACTACCTGGTCCTCCCGCGCGGCACCACCTACCGGTTCCACCCGGCCTCGGCGGACTCCTACATCGTCATCGTGGAATCACGTACCGGCGAGGTGGCGCTGCCCGATCGTGGCCTCCTCGGCCACTTCGTGCCCTTCGACGCTGCGCTGTTCGAGCACCCCGAGCCGAGCTCCACCCCGCTGCCGGACGACCAGGACGAGTGGGAGGTGAGGATCAAGCGGGGCGACGTCCTCACGTCGTTCTTCTACGACGCCTGCCCGATGGACGTCGTCGGCTGGGTCGGCACGCTGTGCCCCCTGAAGATCAACGTGCGGACGTTCCGGGGCATCCACTCCGAGCGCACCCATCTGCCCCCGTCGGCGTACGCGACCTTCCGCGGGCCGGGCTACTGGATCGTCACCTTCACGCCCAAGCCACTCGAGACGGCCGCCGACGCGGTCCGACCACCCGGGTACCACCGCAACGTCGACTACGACGAGGTCATCTTCTCGCACTCCGGTCGGCTGGTGTCCCGCAGCGAGACCACGGGCCCGCTCCTGACGCTGCACCCCGCCGGCGTGCACCACGGGCCGCACCCGCGTGCCTTCGAGCTGACCCGCGACGTCGAGCGCATGGACGCCTACGTCATCAACATCGACACCCACCGGGCGCTCCGACCGGCGCCGGCGTTCGACGCAGCCGAGCAGCAGGACTACTGGGAGCAGTGGAAGACGCCGCTCACCGCCGCTCCGCTCGCCGGGCACCGGGGGAGTCAGACGTGACGATGCCCCCGGTGACGGTGGCCGCGGCCAAGCTGGGCCGGCACCCGCTGGCCCGCTTCCTGCTGTCGGACCTGCCCGAGGGCGTCACCGTCGAGCCGATCAACGTGGTGGCCGAGGACGGGGCGGCCTCCACCGGCCTGCTCTACCTTCCGCCCGGTCGGCGCCCCACGACAGTCGTGCACCTCATGCACCCACGGACCGACCAGTCGCAGCACTACGCCGCGCCCTACCTGCTGCGCGCCGGCTTCGGCGTGCTCGGCCGGGCCGGCCGCTGGGTCAACAACGACGTGGTGACCCAGCACGAGCAGCTCGTGCTCGACGTGGCTGCCGGCATGCGGTTCCTGCGCGAGGAGCGCGGGTTCGAGCGGGTCGTCGGCCTGGGCAACAGCGGGGGCGGTGCCCTCGCCGCGTTCTACCAGTCCCAGGCCGAGACCGACCCGGCGCAACGGATCGTGGCGACCCCGGCCGGGGACCCGGTGCGCCTGGACGAGGCCGACCTGCCGCCCATGGACGGGCTGGTCTTCCTCGCTGCCCACCCCGGACAGGGCGCCTTCCTCATGCGCGGCGTGGACCCCTCGGTGGTCGACGAGGGCGACCTGCTCGCCGTGGAGTCCCGGCTGGACATGTACGACCAGCGCAACGGGTTCGTCGAGCCACCGGGTGCGAGCTCGTACACGCCGGACTTCATCCAGGCCTACCGGGCCGCGCAGGTCGCCCGGGTGCAGCGGCTGGATGCCCTCGCGCGCAGCCGGGTGGAGATCCGACGCGACGCCGAACGCATGGCGGCCGACCCGGCCTTCCAGCGGATCGGCGCAGGCAGCCGGGAGCGTCTGTGGCGGCGGGCCGCCGCCGGCTGGTACATGGTCGTCTACCGGACCAGCGCCGACCTGCGCTTCACGGATCTGTCGATCGAGCCCGACGACCGCGTCGTGTCCAGCATGTTCACCGACCAGCCGCACGTCGACAACTACTCGGAGCACGGGTTTGCGCACTACCTCACTCCGGAGGCGTGGCTGAGCACCTGGTCGGGGCGGTCCTCGCGGGCGTCCCTCGCACAGAGCATCGACTCCATCACGGTGCCCTCGCTCGTCGTCCACTACGCCGGCGACGCCGGCATCTCCGTGGACGAGTCGCAGGGCCTGCACGACGGGTTGGCGTCCACGGACAAGGACTACAGCGTCGTCCGGCACGCGACCCACTACGGCATGCGCATCGTCGACGGGCGCGTCACCAACGAACGGGTGCTCGACGGCCTGGACGTCATCACCGACTGGCTGCAGGGACGGTTCGCACCCTGACCGCGCCACCCCCTGCCCGCCGCTCCGGGCGAGGGCACGAGGAACCCACCACTGCAGGCGCAGCTCCCCTGATCACGTCGATCACGGGCTACCCACGTGAGACAGGAGCACCGACACCATGCACTTCGGCATGATCAGCATCTGCGACAACGACCCGGCGAAGCGGCCGAACGAGCAGTTCTACCGGGAGCTCCTCGACCAGATCGTGCTGGCCGAGGAGCTCGGCTACGACGACTACTGGATCGCCGAACACCACTACAGCGACTACGGCGTCGTGCCCTCGCCGGCCATGCTGCTGGCCGCAGCGGCCACGCGGACGAGCCGGATCGGGCTCGGCTCGGGGGTGAGCATCCTGCCCTTCCACGATCCCATGCGGGTCGCGGAGGAGTACGCGATGGTCGATCTGCTCAGCAACGGCCGGCTCACCTTCGGCGTCGGGCGCGGCTTCCTCATCCACGAGTTCGAGGGCTTCGGCATCCGTGACGACGCCGACAGCCGGGAGCGCTTCGACGAGGCGCTGGAGGTCATCCTCACTGCCTGGAAGGGCGAGCGGTTCAGCTTCCACGGCAAGCACTTCCACGTGGACGACCTGAAGCTCAACGTGCTGCCCGTGCAGCAGCCGCGGCCGCCGGTCTTCATGGCTGCGTTGAGCCCCTCGAGCTATGAGAAGGCCGCCAACGCCGGCATCCCGGTCGCCGGCGTGATCGCGACGCTCAAGACGCTGGACCGGGTCGAGGAGCGGGTGGCGACGTTCAAGAAGCTGTACGCGCAGGCCGGCCACGACGCGGACACCGTCGACGTCCCGATGACCTGGTACGCGTTCGCGGTGCAGGACCGGTCCCGGGTCCACGAGGACGGCGGCCGCCACCTCATCGACTACTTCCGCAGCATCGGCAAGGTGTTCGACCCGGCCAAGGTGTCCGACCCGCAGGTGCGGAAGGTCTACGAGGAGCTGCACGAGTGGAACCACAACGTCACGTGGGACCACATCGAGAACAACACCGACGTCGCCCTGATCGGCGATCCCGAACAGCTCATCGGCCAGATCGAGCGAGCGCGTGACGCCGGCGTCAACAAGGTGCAGCTGTTCATGAACTTCGGCAACCGGCCGCACGAGGAGGTGGCCGCCTCGATGCGCCTGTTCGCCGAGGAGGTCATCCCGCACTTCCGCTGAGAGCAGGGCGGCGCGCCGATCCGGGCGCGCCGCCCCTGCCCGAGGCCGGACCTCCTGCTCTCCCTTCCCCTGCGACGGCGTCGCACCGGCACACCTGTGAGGACCAAATGTTGGCCAGGACACGCAACTCCATCGGCGGGCGCGCGGCCGCCCTCGTCACCGCCGCAGCGCTGCTGCTCAGCGCCTGCAGTTCCGGGGACGACCCGTCTGCCGGGGGGGACGGGGGTGGACCGGTGCGCATCGGGGCGATCATGTCGCTGAGCGGTCCGCTGGCGGAGTCCGGCAAGGAGATGCAGCAGGGTTTCGATCTCGCCGTGGAGCAGGTCAATGCCGACGGTGGCGTGCCCGGCGGGCAGCTCGAGATGGTCTACGAGGACGACAAGTCCAACCCCGAGCAGGCCGTCGTCGCGTTGCGCAGCCTGACCGACGAGGGCATCCAGGTCATCAGCGGCACGCTCATCAGCCCGGCCGCCGTGGCCCTGGCGACCTTCGTCCGGCCCGATCCGGACCTGCTCTACGTGATCAGCTCGGCGGCGACCCCGGTGCCGCTGCAGGACCAGGAGCACGGCAACATCTTCGGGCTGAGCATGACCAATGCCATGTTCGGCAAGACCTACCACGCCTACATCGCGGACTCGCTGCAGCCCGCGACGGTCGCCGTCGTCGCGGCGACCGGCGAGTACGGGGACAACGAGATCGCGGCCCTGGAGAGCAACTGGGGCTCCGGCGGTCCGGAGATCGTCGGCATCGAGCGCTTCGAGCTCGGCTCCACCGACTTCAGCAGCACCATCGCCAGCCTGCGGTCCCTGGGGGCCGACGCGGTCTACTTCGCGGCCGGTGGGACCGCTCCGCACATCCCGTTCTTCCGTCAGGCGGCCGAGCAGGGGCTCGACGGGCTGAAGATGATGAATCCGCTGTCCATGTCCCCGCAGATGCTCACCGAGAGCGGGGCGGCTCTGGAGGGTGTGTACGGCGCCGACCTCTACAACGCCGGGCTGGACACCCCCGAGAACCGGTCCTTCGTCGAGGCCTACCGGTCCGAGTACGGCGAGGAGCCGAACTCCGTGGCCCTGCTCGGCTACGAGTCGGTCTGGCTGGTGGCCCAGGGCATGATCAGCGGGGACTCCTCGACGGACGTGGCGAAGATCAGTGCGGCGCTCAAGGCCGAGCCGTGGAACAGCCCCCGCGGGGAGGTGCGGTTCGACGAGACGGGCCGGGCGGTGAGCGACGTCCTCGTGGTCCGCTCCCAGGGCGGCGAGATCGCGGTCATCGAGTGAGCCGGCTGCGCCGGTCCCGTGACGGGGCGTCGGCACCATGAGCGAACTCGCGCTGCAGCAGCTGCTCAACGGCGTGGTGGTCGGGCTGGGGTATGCCCTGGTCGCGGTGGGCCTGTCCGTCATGCTCCGGGTCCTCGACGCGGTCAACTTCGCGCACGGTGAGATGTACGTGATCGCCGGGTTGGTGACCTTCACCGCGACCCGTGTCTGGGACGTCCCGTACGTGGTGGCCGGGGCGGTGGGGGTGGCCGTGGCCGCCCTCGGCGGCCTGGCGCTCGCCCTGCTGCTGCGCAAGGTGCTGCGGCAGGACCCGTTCAACGTGCTGCTCGCGACCTTCGGGGTGGGGCTCGTCATCTCCCACCTGGCGAACCTCGCCCTGGTCGGACGGGCGCGGTCGGTCGACTCGCCCTTCGGTGGCCTGATCGAGATCGGTGGAGTCCAGCTCACCGGCCAGCGCATCGTGCTGGCCGTCGTCTCGGTGGTCGCGCTGACCGGCGTCCACCTGCTGGTGTCCCGCAGCGCCATCGGCCGTCAGATGCGCGCGGTGGCGGAGAACCACGCCGGCGCGGAGGTGCTGGGGGTGGACCTGCAGCGCGTGGCCGCGGTCGTGTTCGTGCTGGCGACCGCGATGGCCGGACTGGCCGGGGTGCTGCTCGCGCCGATCGTGGGCGTGTCGGCGCTGGCGGGCATCAACGTCGTGATCAAGGCCTTCGTCGTGGTCATCCTCGGCGGGATCGGCAGCGTGGCCGGCGCAGCGGTCGGCGGCGTGGCCCTCGGTGTCGTCGAGTCGCTGGGGAGCACCTACCTCGGCAGCGAGTGGACCAACGGGTTCGGCTTCCTGCTGCTCATCGCCGTCCTGCTGCTCCGGCCTCAGGGCCTGCTGACGCCGAGGAGGACGTGATGGGAGCGGTCGTGCCCGGTACGCGGCGAACGATCCCGCGCGCCGCCGTCGGGAGCGTCGTCCTGGTGCTGGCCGTGGCCCTGGCACCGGTCGTCTTCGCGGCGCCCTACCAGCGCTCGCTGCTCTCCCTGATGGGCATCTACGCCCTGCTCGCCGTCAGCTACAACCTCATCATCGGGGCAGCGGGAGTGATCTCCTTCGGCCACGCCGGGTTCTTCGCTACCGGTGCGTACGGCGCGGCGATCCTGTCCGTGGATGCGGGCTGGTC
>JAOPWO010000430.1 GCA_025965635.1 Modestobacter sp.
GGCCGGGTCCGGCACGCCGGGCGCGACGGGTCCGGTCCGGTGCACGTCCTCGTCGTCGACCGGGACCGCCGGGGCGTCCCCCTCGCCCGACGGCTGTGGCGCCGGGTGCGGTTCCGCGCACCCGCCGTCGGCCGGCCGGCGCTCTCGTTGCGCGGGCGGCTCGAGCAGGAGGCGCTCAGCTCCGGGCTGGCGCGCTCGGCCGGTGTCGCCGTCCCCGCGATCGAGGCACTGCTCCCCGTCGGCTCCGCCCTGATGCTGGTCGAGCGGCCGGTCGCCGGGACACCGCTGTCGGCCTCGTCCGCCACCGACCTCACCGCTGCCTTCCAGGCCGTCCGCCGGCTGCACGACGCCGGCCTGGCGCACGGCAGCCTCGACGCAGACGCGGTGCTCGTCCTCCCCGACGGCGAGGCCGGCTTCGCCTCGCTGCGGACGGCGCAGCCGGCGGCCACCGACCTGCAGCGCGAGCTCGACGCCGTCGCGCTGCTCGTCGCCGGTGCCCGGCAGCACGGCGCGGTGGCGGCCGCGGCAGCGCTGCGCTCCGGCTACCGGGCCGACCCCGGAGCCGAACGGCGGCTGGCCGCGCTGCTGCAGCCGCTGGCACTGCCCTGGCCGGTGCGCCGGGCGCTCCGCGGGTCGTCCGTGCTGGACGACCTCCGGACCGAGCTGGCCGGAGCTCCCGGGAGCGGAGCCGTCGCGGCGCCACGGCTGGAACGGCTGTCGCTGCGGATGGTGTTCGGCGTGGCCGGAGGCACCGTCGCCGCGCTGATCCTCGCGACCCAGCTCTCCGAGGTGGACCTGGGCAGCGCCCTGTCGCAGGCCCGGCCGGGATGGCTCGCCGTCGCGGTGCTCGGGTCGGCGGTGACCTACGTGGGGTCCGCGCTCGTCCTGCAGGCGTTCGGACCGGTCCCGCTGCCGCTGGTCCGGACCTCGCTGGTGCAGCTCGCCTCCTCCTTCGTGACCCTGGTGACCCCGCCGACCGTGGGCCACATCGGGCTGAACACGCGCTACCTGCAGCGGTCGGGGGTCCCGGTCGCCGTGGCAGCCGCCAGCGTCGGGGTCGGCCAGCTGGTGACGGTCGTGGTGACCGTGCTCCTCCTCCTCGTCTGCGCCTGGGTGAGCGGGGTGTCGGCGTCCCGGCCCGCGCTGCTGCCCAGCGGGGAGGTGCTCGCCGTCCTCCTCGGCGCCGTCGCCGTCCTCGGCCTGCTGGCGGCCGTGCCACCGGTGCGCCGCGCCGTACGGCGGCGGATCGAGCCGGTCGTGCGGCGCGGGTTGCCCACGCTGACCGCGATGACCGCCGACCCCCGCCGCGTCGGCCGGGCCGTCGTCGGCACCCTGGTCCTCACCGGCGGCTACGTGGTGGCGCTGGACGCCTCGCTGCGCGCCTTCTCGGCGCCGACCGCCCTCTCCACCCTGGTGGTCGTCTACCTGGTGGCCTCCACCGTGGGGTCCACGGCACCGACGCCCGGCGGGCTGGGCGCGGTCGAGGCGGCGCTGGTGGGCGGGCTGACGGCGACCGGCGTGCCGGTGGCCGAGGCGCTGACCGGCGTCCTGGCCTTCCGCACCGCGACCTTCTGGCTGCCCGCACCGATCGGCTGGGTCGCGTTCGTGGCGCTGCAGCGGGCGCAGCGGATCTAGGTCCGGTTCCTGGAGTGGCCCGCATGGCCGACGAGTCCCGATCCCACGATGAGCGCAGGCACCGGGCCGGACCGGACCGGCGTCGTCGGAGCCGGGATCGTCGGCCTGGCCGTCGCCCGCCGGGCTCTACTACCGGCCGGGCTCGCTGAAGGCGCGGCTGTGCGGACGGGGGAGGGGGCTGCTGCAGGACTTCTACGCCGAGCACGGCCTCGACTTCGACGAGTGCGGCAAGCTGGTCGTCGCCCGGCCCGCCGGGGAGCTGCCGGCCCCGGAGGAGATCGAGCGCCGGGCGACCGCGAACGCGGTGCCCGGCCTGCGCCGGCTCTCCGGCGCGGAGCTGCGGGAGGTCGAGCCCGAGGCAGTCGGCGCCGCGGCGCTGCACTCACCGCACACCGCCATCGTGGACTACCGGGCCGTCGCCCGGGCGATGGCCGACGACCTCCGGCGCCAGGGGCACGACGTCCGGCTCGGCTTCGAGGTCACCCAGGTGCTGCGCGGGACCAGCGGCGGCGTGGTCGTCTGCTCGGCCGAGGAGGCGTTCGCCGCCGACCGGCTGGTGGTCTGCGCAGGCCTGCAGGCCGACCTGGTCTCACGGTTGGCCGGGGACGAGGACGGGCCGGCGATCGTGCCGTTCCGCGGCGAGTACCACCGGCTCCTCCCCGAGCGGGAGCATCTCGTGCGGGGGCTGATCTACCCGGTGCCCGACCCGCGCTACCCCTTCCTCGGCGTGCACTTCACCCGCCGGGTCGGCGGCGGCGTCGACATCGGACCGAACGCCGTGCTCGCCCTCGCCCCCGGGAGGGCTACCGCTGGAGCGACGTCCGCGTCCGGGAGCTGGTCCACACGCTGGGCTGGCCGGGCATGCGGCCGCTGGCCCGGCAGCACTGGCGGACGGGGATGGCGGAGATCCGGGGGTCGCTGTCGACGAAGGTGTTCCTCGCCGCGGCGCGGGAGTTCGTCCCCGCACTGCGGGACAGCGATGTCGAACCGGCCCCCGCCGGCGTCCGGGCGCAGGCCGTCGACCGGGACGGGTCGCTGGTCGACGACTTCCGGATCAACCGGCTGGGGCCGGTCGTGACGGTCCGGAACGCGCCGTCCCCGGCCGCGACGTCGTCGCTGGCCATCGGGGAGCACGTCGCGGAACGAGTGCTCGCCGACGCTGACTGAGCCGGGGCCGGTCGGTGCTGACGGATCAGGGCCGCGCCTCCAGGACGAGGTTGAAGGGGGTCTCCGCGGCCCGGCGGACGCGGGTGAAGCCGGCCTCCCGGAGCAGGTCCACGAGCCGGGCCTCACCGGCCTGGGCACCGAGGGCCGTCTGCGGCGGCCCGGTCATCGAGTGGGCGACGCAGATGACCGTGGAGGCCGCGTAGTACATCCGCCCGACCGGGTTGAGGTTGTCCTCGGTGGCGTCCTGGGCGAACGGCTCGACCAGCATCAGCGTGCCGTCCGCCGCCAGGGCCTCCCGGATGTGGGTCGCTGCGCCCAGCGGATCGGGCATGTCGTGCAGGGCGTCGAAGATGGTCACGAGGTCGTAGCCGGTGCCCGGGAACGTGGCGGCGCTGGCCGTCTCGAACGCCACCCGGTCGCCGAGGTCGGCGTCGGCGGCTCGCTGCCGGGCCCGCTCGACGGACGGGCCGTGGTAGTCGAAGCCGATGACCTGGGAGGACGGGAAGGACGCCGCCAGCAGCACGGTCGACGCGCCGTGGCCGCAGCCGACGTCGGCGACCCTCGCCCCGGCGCGCAGCCTGGCCTCGACCCCGTCCAGCGCCGGGATCCACGAGGAGACGAGGTGCGCGACGTACCCCGGGCGGAAGAACCGCTCGGTGCCCTCGAACAACGACGGGTCGTGCCCGTGCCAGGGGAAACCGTCGTTGCGGCGCATCGCGTCGGCGATCGCGTCGATGTTCTTGGCCACCGCGACCGGGAGCAGGAAGGCCGCGGCCACCTGCATCCCGTCCGGCGCGGCCAGCACGAGGGCCTGCTCCTCGCTGAGGGAGTACCGCTGGGCCGCCGGGTCGTAGGTCACGTAGCCGCCGGCCGCCTGGCCGGCCAGCCACTCGCGCACGTAGCGCTCACCGACGCCGGCCGTGCCGGCGACGTCGGCGGGCGTCGCGGGCATGGTGGCGGCGAGGGTCTGGTACAGGCCCAGCCGGTCGCCGAGGACGGCGCTCAGCGCGTGGAAACCCGCCCCCAGGTCGACGACGAACCGTCCGAGCAGGTCGTTGAGCTTCGCCTCGTCGACGGTCATGACCGATCCCTCCCTGGACCGCCGTCCGCCGGCCGGCGCGACGACGCGATCGGTGGTCGGGCGCAGCGAGCGGGGGTCCGCGGAGCTCGAAGGAGAGGTGTTCGTGCTCTTCTTCGGGTTGCTGGGGAACTCGACCGTGTTGTCGGGCCCGAGTCCCGCCGGCCGGCGTCCGTCCGCCACCCCCGAGGCGTTCCCGACGCTGTCCGGAGCCTGGATCCGGGATGGGGAAACGGTCCCGCGAGGTCGAGACCGGCGTCAACCCCGCCGGCCCCTCAACGCATCCCGGCGGCCACCCTTCCCGCGGCGTCGGCCACGGCGCGCCCGATCCGCTCGACGTCCGCGCCGTCGTCGACGAAGACGACGGCCAGCCCGGCCCGGGCCCCGCCGTCCGGGCCGAGCACCGGGGCGGCGATCGAGCGCATCCCGGGGATCACCTCGCCGTGCGAGCTGGCCCAGCCGTCCCGCCGCGCCCGGGCCAGCTCGGCCCGGTCGTCGGATGACGGCGGCTCGGTCATGAGCAGGGCGATCCCGGGGGCGCCACGTCCGACGGGATGGCGCGTGCCCGGCCGGTAGACGACGTGGGCGGCCGTGTCGTACGGCTCGACGCTGGCCACGGTCACCGTCTCGTCGCCCGCCCGGACGACCAGGAAGGCCGTCATGCCCAGCTCCGCCACCAGGGCGGTCAGCTGGGGGAGCGCCGCCGACTGCAGGTCGGCCCGCACGCCGCGCGCCAGTCCGGCCAGGCCGAGACCCAGCCGGTAGTGCCCGGCGGGGTCCCGTTCGACCAGGCGGTGGTCCTCGAGCGTGCGCAGCAGCCGGTAGGCGATCGAGCGGTGGAGCCCCAGCGCCGCGGCGATCTCACCGATCGGCTGCGGCGTCCCGAGGGTGGCCAGGTGCTCGAGGACCCGGATGCCGCGGTCCAGCGTCTGCGACTGGGGCGCGCTGCCGACGTCGTCCGCTGCCGTCATCGCCGTCCTCCGGGTTCGGCGGACCACCCCAGGTTCCGGCCAGGCGGTCACGCCGCAGGTCCGCGGCCGGACCAGGACCAGGCGTAGCGGCGGTCGTCGACGGCGGTGCCGGCCTCGCCGAGGTCGAGGGGGCGGAAGGTGTCGACCATGACGGCGGTCTCGTCGAAGTACTCGGCGCCCAGGGAGTTCTCGATGGCGCCGGGCTGGGGGCCGTGGGAGTGCCCGCCGGGGTGGACCGAGATCGAGCCCCGCCCGATGCCGGAGCCCTTGCGGGCCTCGTAGTCCCCGTCGACGTAGAACATGATCTCGTCGGAGTCGACGTTGGAGTGGTAGTAGGGCACCGGGACCGCCAGGGGGTGGTAGTCGACCTTGCGGGGCACGAAGTTGCAGATCACGAAGTTCTGGGCTTCGAACACCTGGTGCACCGGTGGCGGCTGGTGCACCCGGCCGGTGATCGGCTCGAAGTCGGCGATGTTGAACGCGTAGGGGTAGAGGCAGCCGTCCCAGCCGATGACGTCGAAGGGGTGGGTCGGGGTGACGTGGACGGTGCCGGCCAGCCCGCCGGGGCCGGGGCCGCGGTGCTTGACGAACACCTCCACATCCGTGCCCTCCACCGTGAGCGGCTCGGTGGGGGTGCGCAGGTCCCGTTCGCAGTAGGGGGCGTGCTCCAGGAACTGGCCGTACCTGGACAGGTACCGCCTGGGAGGGGCGATGTGGGAGTTGGCCTCGATCACGTAGGTGCGCAGCGGCTGGTCCCCGGTGGGGACCCAGCGGTGGGTGGTGGCCCGCGGCAGGATCACGTAGTCACCCCGCCCGACGGCCAGCGACCCGAACACCGTCTCCACGGTCGCCGTCCCGGCCTCGATGAACACGCACTCGTCCCCGGTGGCGTTGCGGTAGTACGGGGAGGTCAGTGACGACACGGCGTAGCAGATCCGGACGTCGGCGTTGCCCAGCACCAGCCGCCGCCCGCACACCGGATCGACCGCCTCGTGCTCCTGGTCGGGGAACAGGTCGTGCAGCTTCAGGTGCCGCGGCACCAACGGCGCGTTCGCCGTCAACGACTGGTCCGCCAGCTCCCACACCCGCGCATCCACCAGCGCCGACGGGACCCCGGAGTGGTACAGCAGCGAGGAGTCCGAGGAGAACCCCTCCTCACCCATCAACTCCTCGTAGTACAACCCACCGTCAGGACGACGGTGCTGGGTGTGCCGCTTGCGCGGGACGCTGCCCACCTGCCGGTAGAACGCCATGGGGGACCTCCTTCAGGAGACCTCAGCGCGAGGCCCCCTCCAGGGGCCCGCGCCGAGCTTGCGAGGGGTGGGGGGAAGGGAGTCCTCATGGCGGCGGGCGAGCACCCGGGCCACCGCCGGGCCGACGTCGGACGCGCGCGTGAGCACGGCGGCGACGTGGGCGTCGGGGCGGAGCACCCAGGTCTCGTCGTCGCGTGCCCCCAGCGCGGTGCGCAGCGTCGGCCCGCCGTCGAGGTCGCGGATGCGGTGGACGGCGACCGGCAGACCAGGACCGCCGAGCTGCTCGGGCAGGGCGGGGGTCGCCGCGTCGTCACCGAGCAGCACGGTGACCCCCTCGCGGGCCAGCTGCCGGAGCCGGACGACGTCCGGTCGGCCGGGAACGCTGACGGGGCAGTCGGGCACGAGCACTCCCGGCGCCGGGACGGGCACGTCGCCCCGCGGCGGACGCCCGGGGAACGGCCGCCGCTCGTCCGGGGTGGTGAGCGGCGAGTCGACGTACCAGAACGGCTCGGCCAGCCGGCCGGAGTCGACCTGCGCCCGGGCCGCGGGGTCGGTGGCCGCCCGTTGCAGCACGTCGAGCCGGTGCCGGGCCTGCTCCGCGGTGCCGGGCACCAGGAAGCGCATGGTCGCGCCGGTGACGTCGAGGTTCTCCACCGCGGCGGCGTGCCGCTCGGTCGAGTAGCTGTCCAGCAGCGACTCCGGGGCCCAGCCTCGCAGCACGAAGGCCAGCTTCCAGGCCGCGTTCTCCGCGTCGAGGACGCCGGAGTTCAGCCCGCGGGCGCCGAACGGGGAGACCAGGTGCGCGGCGTCGCCGGCGACGAGCACCCGGCCGACCCGCATCCGGTCGACCAGCCGGGAGTGGAAGCGGTAGACCGACTTCCAGACGATCTCGTAGGGGCGGTCGCCGATGACCTGGCGGATCCGCCGGTCCAGTCCGCTGGTCGACTCCTCGGTGGCGAGGTCGAAGTCGGGCGGGACCTGCCAGTCGATCCGGAAGGTGGACCCAGGGCAGGGGTGGATGAGCACCTGACGGCCGGGGTTCCACTCCGGGTCGAAGTAGAAGCGCCGTTCGGTCTCCCAGCCGGGCAGGTCGGTGCGGACGTCGCAGATGAGGAACTGGTCGCCGAAGGTCTGCCCGTCGAAGGTCAGGCCGAGGGCGGTCCGGATGACGTCGGCCCGGGGTCCGGCGCAGGCCACGGCGTAGCTCCCGGCGACGGTCGCCCCGTTCACGCAGGACACGGACACGCCACCGCTCCCGTCCGCGGAGTCGTCCTGGTCGATGCCGCTGACCTGGTGGCCCCACCGGACGTCGATCAGCGGCTGGTCGGCGATCGCCCCGTCCAGCAGTTCCTCGGTCACGCACTGGGAGATGTTCACGAACGGCGGGAAGGGCGACTGCCCGCGGTCGGCGAACTGGAAGCTGAACACCTCCGTGTCGCGGTGGAAGGTGCGGGCGGTGGTCCAGGTGACGCCGCGGCGGGCCACCTCGGCGCCGACCCCGACGGACTCCCAGACGTCCAGCACGTCGCGCTGCTGGCAGATCGCCTTGCTGCCGACCAGGTCTCGCGCCGGCCGGCCGTCCAGGACGACGACGCGCAGCCCCCAGCGGGCCAGCAGCAGGGCGGTGGTCTGGCCGACCGGACCGCAGCCGATCACGACGACCGGCGGAGCGGGGGAGGACATCGCCCGGTCAGCCCTGCAGCTCGTCCCAGACCTGGCGGTCGCGCTCGGCGGTCCAGACCACGGGGCGCTCGATGCCGCCGAACTCGTCCCACAGCCGCTGGACGTCGAAGGGCAGGCAGTGCTCGAAGATCGGCCAGTGCCCGAACTTCGGGGCGAGCGCGGCATGGGTGGCCTCGAAGGCATCCTTCAGAGAGCCGCCGGCGCGGTGCACGGTGCCGACGGTGTCGTGCATCGTGGTCAGGAAGGCGCGGGTCTGCTCGATCGCGGCGTCCACCTCGCCCCGCCCGCGGGCGATGGCGCCCCGGCCGCCGATGAGCTGCTCGGCGCCGAGGGCCTTGATGCGGTCGAGGGTGCCGGTCGCCCAGTCGAAGTGGAAGGCGTCACCGGTGTAGAGCGCGGCCTGGGACTCGACCAGGTCGCCGGCGAAGAGCACTTTCGGCTCGGGCAGCCAGGCCACGATGTCGCCCTCGGTGTGGCCGCGGCCCAGGAACTCCAGCACCAGCTCGCCCCGGTCGCCGCCGAGGGAGATGGTCAGCTTGTCCCGGAAGGTCATCGTCGGCCAGGTCAGGCCCGGGATCGACCCGGGCTCCTCGAACAACCGCGGCATGCGGCCGTACTCGCTCTCCCAGTCCTGCTGGCCGCGCTCGGCGATCAGGTGCCCCGTCTGCTCGGAGCTGACGATCACCTCAGCGTCGAACGCGCTGGCGCCGAGCACGCGGACCGCGTGGTAGTGGCTGAGCACCAGGTAGCGGACCGGCTTGTCGGTGTGCTCGCGCAGCCTGGCCAGCCAGCGCCGGGCAGCCACCGGGGTGGCCAGGGCCTCGAAGCAGACCAGGAAGTCCTCGCCCTCGATCGCCCCGAGGTTGGGATCGCCCTCCGCGGTGAGGGCGTACACGCCGTCGGCGAGCACCTCGAGGGTCTGCTCCTTGACTCCGAGGTCAGCGGAGGACGCGAAGGGCTTGGCGGCCATGACGGGCTCCCTGATCACCGGTCGTTCTATAAAAGAATTGGAGGTTCACTTACCGATCCGACGGTACGGGTGCTGTGGTGCAGGACACAAGAGCCGACGGTCGGCGCCGGACCGCTGCCCCAGCACCGTCGGGTGCTGGGGCAGCGTCACGGTCAGGGACGGCGGACGTCGGCGACGAACTCGGCGACCTGGTCGACCAGCGCCTTCTGGTGCGGCTCGAGGTCGTGGCCGCCCATGCCGCCCACCACGGGCAGGATCCCGTCGTCCAGCACGTGCACGCCGGCCAGCGTCTCGATCGTGGCCAGCCCGCAGAAGGGCACGTAGACGGGGCTGTACCCGCCCTCCTGGACGAGCACCAGCCGGCCCCCGGCCGACCGCGTGGCCGCGGCCATCACCGTCTCGGTCAGGGTGATGAAGCCGCGCGTGGTCACGAGCTGGCGGGCGAGCGGGTCCATCGCGTTGGGGTCGAAGCCGGACGCGACCAGGACCAGCTCGGGCGCGAAGGCCTCCAGCGCGGGGCCGATCACCGTTTCCGCGGCGTACTGGTACCCGCCGTCACCGGTGCCCACGGGCATCGGGATGTTGATGTTGTAGCCGTGGCCGGCGCCCGTGCCCCGATCGGTGAGCAGGCCGGAGTTCGGCGGGAAGCACCGGTCCTGGTGCAGGGAGACGGTCAGCACCGAGGGGTCCTCGCCGAAGATCGCCTGCGCGCCGTTGCCGTGGTGCACGTCCCAGTCGACGATGGCGATCCGCTCGATGCCGAGCTCGGCCTGGGCGTGCTTGGCGGCGATCGCGACGTTGTTGAAGATGCAGAAGCCGAGGCCGGTCTCCGGCAGCGCGTGGTGGCCGGCCGGGTTCACCAGGGCGTAGCCGTTGTCGACCGTGCCGCCGACGACGGCCTCGGTCATGGCGATCGCGCTGCCCGCGCCGAGGGCAGCGATCCGGTAGGCGCCCTTCCCGAACGGGGAGATCCCGTCGCCGGCGTCCCCGCCCTTCGACTGGGCGCTCTCGCGCTTGATCCGCTCGACGTGTTCGGGCGTGTGCACCCGGGTGAGCTCGGCCTCGGTCGCCGTCCGGGGGGCGATCCGGGTGAGGTGGTCGACGAGCCCGGAGACGCAGATCAGCTCGTGCATGCGCCGCTTGGTGTCGGGGTGGGCGACGTGGTTGGCGATGGGCTGGTGCCCGGTGTCGGGGTCGGCCGGGAACAGCGTCCCGCTGCCGGTGTCGTGCCAGCCGAAGATCTCGTCCCAGAGGTAACCGGTCGTCATCGGAGCGCCTTTCGGGTCAGGAGGACAGGGTGTGGCCGCGGAGCCCGGCGAGGAAGTCGTCGAGCACCGCCGTCCGGCGTTCGGGGGTGGTGGGCCGGGGGGAGGAGCAGGCGTCGGTCTGCAGGCCCGTGGTCAGCGCCAGCACCGCGTCGACGATGCGGTCGTCGGAGCGGTCGAGCTCGCCGGCGACCCGCGCCTGGTCCAGGTACCTGCACATCTCCTGGCGCGAGGTCTCCATGGCCGAGTCGAGGAGGTCGACCAGCGGCCGCGTGGTCCCAGAAGCCGATGACCACCCGGCCTCGGCCAGCCGGACCTCGTCCAGCGGCGTGATCTCCGGGCTTGCGGACGATCCGGGACCACACCGCCTCGACGATCTCGGTGCGGCGGGCGGCGTGGTCGACGAGCGTCGGCACGGGACTCCTCGGGTGTGACGGTGGGTGACCAGGCCGGCAACGCGGTTCCCGCCCAGCCCACGATCGACCGGAGCTCGTCCCGCCGGTGCCCCTGCCGGGAGAGCGCACTGCCCCGGGCGAGGACGGCGAGGGAGACCACGGTGCCGGCGGAGACGTCGACGACGACGTCCCGGGCGATGTGCGACGTCGGATCGAGCAGCGGGACCCGGAACTGCCGGGGAACCGGGCCGCCGGGCTGGTGGGCGAGCCCGTCGGCCTCCGCGGCTGCTCGTCCCCGACCAGCCCGGCGTCGGTCTGGCTCCGCGACGACGGGCTGACGCCGGTCGCGGTGGAGCCGAACGCACGCGTCGCCGGTCACCGCTGAGCCGGCCGGTCAGCCGCCGCCACCCAGCGCAGTGGCAGCCTCTTGACCCCGCGCTGGAAGTTCGAGCGGAGCAGCACCGGCGGTCCGGCCAGCTCCAGTTCGCTGGTCCGCCGCAGCAGCTCGGCGAACAGTGCGCGCATCTGCACCCGCGCCAGCTGCGCACCGAGACAGAAGTGCGGTCCGTGCCCGAACGACAGGTGCGGGTTGGGGGAGCGGCGGACGTCGAAGCGGTCGGGGTCGTCGAACACCGCCTCGTCCCGGTTGGCCGACGTGAAGGAAACCACCACCTTGTCCCCGGCTCCGACCCGGGCGCCGGACAGGTCCACGTCGGTGGCGGCGGTCCGGCGGAACACCATCACCGGGGTCCACCAGCGCAGCATCTCCTCGACCGCACCCGGAAGCAGCGACGGGTCGGCGCGCACGGCGGCCAGCTGCTCGGGGTGCTCCAGCAGCGCGATCAGCCCACCGGGCAGGCCGTTGCGCAGGGTCTCGTTCCCGGCCACGGCGAACAGCCAGAACATGTTCTCGAACTCGGCGTCGCTCACCCGGGCGCCGTCGTCGTCGACCTGGGCCAGCAGCACCGACATCACGTCCTGCCCGGGGGAGCGGCGTTTCTCCTCGGCGAGCAGCCGGGCGTAGGCGTAGAGGTCGGGCATGCCGGCCCGCGTGCGCGGGTCGGGCATCCGCCCGTGCGGTCCGGGGCCGGGCCGCAGCGCCACCGCGGCCTGGGCCATCGCCGTCCCGCCGGTGCCGTCGAAGGCGGCGGAGGTCGCGTAGTCCGGGTCCTGCCAACCGATCACCCGGTTGGACCAGTCGTACATCAGCCACCGGTCCCCGGCCGGCACCCCGAGGACGTCGGCGAGGGTGCGCAGCGGCAGGTCCGCCGCGACGTCCCGGGCGAAGTCGCAGGAGCCCCGGTCGCCGTCGCCGATCATCCGGTCGACCAGCTCCGCGGCGGTGGCCTCGATCGCCGCGGTGAGGGCGGCGACGGTGCGCGGCGTGAACGACCGGGTCAGCGGCCGGCGCAGCCGGGTGTGGTCCGGTGGGTCGGTGTTGAGCATCATCCGCCGGACCCAGGCCAGGTCCGCAGCGTCTCGCACCTGCGTGGCGCCCAACCAGGAGGAGAACGTGGCCGGGTCGCGCAGCACCCGATCGACGTCCGCATGCCGGGTGACCAGCCAGAACCCCGGCCCGGCCGGGAGCCCGTGCAGCTCGGGTTCGTCCACCCACACGACCGGCGCCTGCGCCCGCAGCCGGCGCAGCGCGTCCAGGGGCGGGCCGCTCTCGTACGTGGCGGGGTCGACGACGGCGAACCGGTCCGCCGCCCGGGGATCGGTCGTCACGGCGTCGCTCACAGCTGGTCGAGGAAGCGCTCGATGGAGGTCAGCAGCGCCACCGGCGTCTCGAACATGGCGTAGTGCCCCGCGTTCGCCAGCACCTCCAGCGACGCGTTCGGGTACTGCTGCAGGAAGGTCTGCTCCATCACCGCGGCACCGAGCGCGGGGTCGTGCTGGCCCACGACGGCCAGGACCGGCGTCGGGTTGCCGGCGACCTCGGCGGCGAAGTCGGTGTGCGCCCACGCCTCGAGGTAGGCACCGAAGGCCTCCGGGTCCGAGTCCTCCAGCGAGGCCGAGACCATCCGGTCGATCCAGGTGCTGCTGAGCCGGCCGCCGGTGGTCATGTCGATGATCGCGTACCGGGCCTCGCGCTTCTCCGCGGCGCCGCTGAACAGCTGCCAGGACGCCTCGTCGAACGGCACGCCTGTCGACGGCACGGGGCTGACCCCGATCAGCCCGGTGACCCGGCCGCCGCCGTCCAGGAGCACCCGCTGCATGGCGCTGCCGCCCATCGAGTGCCCCAGCACGGCGAACGACGACCAGCCGAGGGCGTCCACCGCGGCCAGCGCGTCGCGGGAGATCTCGGCCAGGCTGTACTCGCCGGTCTCCCCCCGTCGCGCGCCGTACCCGCGGTAGTCGACGAACGCGTAGCGATACCGGTCGCCGTCGACGAGGTCGGGGAGCGGCCCCCATCCGGTGGCCGAACCGAACCAGCCGTGCAGTGCCAGGACCTTCTGCGGACCGTCGCCGACGACGGTGGGAGCGGGGGGCATGCGGCAGTCTGGCCCGCCGCCGGCCCGGGCGACAAGGACGGCCGGGTCAGCGGGTGCCGGGGTCGGGTCAGGCGGCGACGGCGGTGACGAAGGTGCAGATCCCCTCGCCGTCGTCGGCGCGGGTGCGCAGCCCGACGACCCGCAGCAGGGCCAGCTCGACCCGGTGGGCCAGGCGACGGAGGCCGGAGTAGTCCATCGCGCCGCCGGCCCGCACCTCGATCTGGTCGAACCCTGCCTGGCGGACGTGCTCGGCGAGCATCCAGTCCGGGAGCATCGTGATGTGCCCGGGCTGGTAGTAGTGCTTGGGGCCGAAGAACACCGGCGCGCCGCGCAGCACCGTCTTCAGCAACGAGTGCGGGTGGGTGACGTTCGGCGTGCTGACCAGCAGCCGGTCACCGGGCCGGAGCAGCGCCCGGATCGATCGCAGCACCTGCCGCGGGTTCTCCACGTGCTCCAGGGTCTCGACGCAGACCACCATGTCGAACGGGCCGCGGGTGGCGTCGGTCCACTCCGGGTTGTCGAGGTCGAGCCGTTGGATCCACTCGTGCGGCGGCTCCAGGTCGGTCGGGACGACGTCGAAGCCGGCCTCCCGCATCCGCACGGCCAGCGCGCCGCAGCCGGCGCCGACCTCCAGCACCCGTCCGCCCTGCGGGAGTGCGGCGCGCACCAGGGCCACCGTGTACTCGTGCACCCCGGGGGCGGCGTGCACGGTGTGCCCCTGGTACGACCTGTTGGTCTCCGTTCGCTGGACGGTCTCGCGCACCGGTCCGTTCATGGCGGAAGGCTCTCACAGGCTGCCCGCCGGCAGCAGGTCCACGAAGACCCGCCCACCGGGCGGCGGGTGCGGGGGCGGGTGGACCAGGCCGACGGGGTGCCGGGCGAGGGGGTCCTGCGTGGGACCCCGAGCTGGGGGGTGAGGCGTGAGGTGCCTTCCCGAACTCGATGGGCGACCGGATCACCCCGACGACCACCGACGCCGACCGGGCCGACGTGGGGGTGTGCAGGTCGTCCGGCACGGGTCCCCCTGGAGCGGTGTGCGGATGGGGGTCCGATGCTCGTCCCGGGGCCGGGGAGCCGGCCGTGACGACACCGTGCGGATGCTGTGCGCAGGGGGTGGTGGTCGGGCCGGCCTCGGGGGAGCCACATCAGGCGGGGCGGGGATCTCAGGCGAGGCGGGGATCCCGTCCGGCCGCGGCCAGCACCCGGGCCGCCTCCCGCACCGCGGCGGTGTTGGCCTTCCCCTGTCGTGACCCGGCCAGCTTGGCCGCGATGTGGTCGCGCACGGTGATCGGCTGGTAGGCGGGTCCGTCGTCGGACCCGAGGAACCCGGGGAGCGTGTTGATGACCGCGTCGACGTTGCCGTCGTGGAAGAAGGCCACCGAGCGCCGGCGCTCGATGGTGCCCGCCACGATGGGCGGCTTGACCCGGTGCAGGGTCGAGGACCACGCGTCGTTGGTGAGCCGGGCGGTCAGGTCGCCCAGGTTGACCAGCAGCGCCCCCTCGACCGGGACGACGTCGTGCCACCCGCTGTCGGCGCCCAGCACCTGCAGCCCGGCGACCCGGTCGGCCCACAGCACGGTGACCAGGCCGAAGTCGGTGTGCTCGCCCATCCCGGTGAGGTCGCCGTCCAGGGTGACGGTGCCCTCGGGCAGCGCGTAGTTGTTCATCCGCAGCACGTCGATCGAGTGGTCGGTGAGGCGTTCGAAGAAGTCTGGTGCCACGCCCAGCGCGTCGGCGAAGACGCGGGTGAGGGCGCGGGCCACCCGGGCGGCGTGCGCGGAGTACGCCTCCACGGCCGCGCGGAAGCCGGGCACCTCGGCCGGCCACAGGTTGATGCCGTAGTCGTCATCGGACAGGTCGAGGCCGGGGAACGACCGGGCCTCGGTGCCCACGTTGAAGGCCTCGAAGAAGTCGTTCATCCGGCTCGCGGACTCCACCCCGAGGCTGAGGCTGAGGCTCTCGCTCTTCGGCGGGCTGTAGCCGCGGTTCGCCCCGGTCACGCGGTAGCCGCGCTTGACCTCCGTCGGCAGGCCGAAGAACCCGTCGACGGCGCCGGTCAGCCCGGCCAGCACGTCGTCGGGGACGCCGTGCCCGAGCACCTGCATGAAGCCGACGGTCCGGCAGGCGTCGTCGACCTCGCCTGCCAGCCGGGCCCGCTCGGAGGCGGTCCCGTCCCCGACGTAGGGGCCGAGGTCGACGGTCGGTACGGAGAAGGTCCCGGGCATCCGGCGAGGGTGCCCGTCGGGTGTTTCGTCCGTTTGTCCGCCGGGTGTCGGCTCAGTCCTCGAGGATCCAGACGGCGCTGTCCGGGGGGAGGGCCACGCTGCCGAGCGACCCGCGCACCCGCGTGGTGGAGGCGAGCAGCACCGCGCCGGGGGCACCGACCAGCACGGTCTCGCTGCCCATGTTGACCACGCAGCGCACCGTCTCGGCCGTGCCGGTGCAGCGCACGGTCAGGACGCTGTCCTGCGTGCTCACCGTCGCCTCACCCGAGCCGAGCGAAGGGTGCGCCGCGCGCAGCGCGAGCGCCCGCCGGTACATGGTGAGCATCGAGCCGCCGTCCCGGGCCTGCGCGGAGACCGCGTACCGATCCCACCCCTCGGGGACCGGCAGCCACGGGTGCGCGGACTCCTCGGGGGAGAACCCGACGCCGGGGGAGTCGTTCCACGGCATCGGCACGCGGCAGCCGTCC
Source organism: Modestobacter sp. (assembly GCA_025965635.1). Lineage (GTDB taxonomy): Bacteria > Actinomycetota > Actinomycetes > Mycobacteriales > Geodermatophilaceae > Modestobacter. Next base: position 15,605 of record JAOPWO010000430.1, read on the forward strand.
CGACCGGCGCGGGCGCCGCCGCTGCGGTGGAAGATCGGGTCGCGCTTGACCGCGTCGGGCACGGTCGCCTGCGGCAGCCCGAGCTCGTCGCCGGCGTAGACGTAGGGCGAACCGGGCAGCGCCAGCATCAGCAGCGCGGCCGCGCGGGCCCGGGTGGTGCCGACCGCCCCGCCGCCGAACCGGGTGACCTGCCGGTCCTTGTCGTGGTTGCCGAGGACCCAGGAGACCGGTGCGCCGACCCCGCCGAAGACGTCCAGCGCGCTCCGCACGGCGTCGGCGAAGGCCGCGGTGTCCCAGGAGGACTTGAGCAGCCGGAAGGAGAAGGACTGGTGCATCTCGTCCGGCCGGGAGTACAGCGCCACCTGCTCCAGGTCGGCCAGGCACACCTCGCCGACCAGCATGGTGTCCGGGTACTCGTCGCAGATGCCGCGCCACCGGCGCCACACGTCGTGCACCTCGGGCTGGTTCCAGGTCATCGCCTGCTCAGGGCCGTGGCCGAAGAGGGTGGGTGAGTAGGCGCCGGGGTTGTCCCGGAGGCCGGCGTCCTTGAACAGGCCGTAGGCGACGTCGACCCGGAACCCGCTGATCCCGCGGTCCAGCCAGAAGCGCAGCGTCTGCTCGAAGTCGGCGGCCACGGCCGGATCGCGCCAGTTCAGGTCGGGCTGCTCGGGGGCGAACAGGTGCAGGTACCAGCGGCCGTCCGGCGTGCGGGACCACGCCGGGCCGCCGAACAGCGACTGCCAGTTGTTCGGCGGCTCGTCCGAGGGCGGCGAGAAGTGGTAGCGGGCGGCCTCGGGGCAGTCCGGGTCGGCCAGTGCTGCCTGGAACCACGGGTGCCGGTCGGAGGTGTGGTTGGGGACGACGTCCAGCACGACCCGCAGCCCGAGCCGGCGGGCGTCGGCCACCAGGTCCTCGAGGTCGCTGACGTCGCCGTACTCGGGGTCGACGGCCCGGTAGTCGACGATGTCGTAGCCGCCGTCCGCGCCACCCGAGGGGTAGTGCGGGTTGATCCACAGTGCGTCCACGCCCAGCCAGGCGAGATAGGGCAACCGGGAGCGGAGGCCCGGCAGGTCACCGATGCCGTCGCCGTTGCTGTCGGCGAAGGAGCGGAGGTAGACCTGGTAGACCACCGCGGAGCGCCACCAGGGCGCGGGAGCCCGTCCGACCTCGACCGGACGGTCGATCGGAGCGCTTGCGGCGGCGAGGCGGCGTGCCATGCAGCGATCATCGGCAGCCGCAAGGCGCGCCGTGGTGTGTCACACATCACCAAATCCAGCGATCTGTCTGGCGGAAGTCCACCAGGCGCGGCCGGGTGGCGCCGGTCCGGTGCTGTCGACCGCCGGGCACCGCCCGGGACGTCGTCAGTTCCCGCCCGCGCCGTCAGCGCCGATGGCGCCGCCGGACGACGGCGCTCCTGAGCTGCCGCCAGCGGTCGGGGGTGCGCTCCGGGTCGAGCAGCTCGGTCTCGGCCAACGTCCGGTCCACCGGCCCCAGCTCGGGCGGGTCGAGCGGTACCAGCGAGCGGCCGTGCTCGCGGCGCAGCCCGTCGACCGCCCGGACCAGCGAGCCGCCGGCCTCGGCCACCACCGCGGCAACCGTGTCGGCCGGCACCCCGAGGTGCTCACCGAGCAGCCGGTGGCGCAGCCCGAGGACGGCGGCGGCGATCTCCTCCCGCCGCGGGTCGCCGGCCCGGGCCTCGATGCTGAGGTCGCACTCGGTGTCCAGGCCCATCGACCGGTTGTTCATGTTGGAGGACCCGATCCGCAGCAGCCGGTCGTCGACCACCATCACCTTGGCGTGCACGTACACCGGCTGCCGTCCGGCGGTGACCGGGACGAACAACCGGAACCGGTCGTACCGGTCGGCCTCCAGCAGCAGCTGCAGCAGCTTGGCGCGGGCGGTGCCCATCGCCTTCTCCGGCAGCCAGCCCTCGGCGGTCCGCGGATTCAGCACGACGAACTCCGGCCCGTCGGGCTCGCCCAGCCGCTCGGCGATCGCCTCGGCGATGCGGCGACTGGCGAAGTACTGGCTCTCGAAGTAGACGGTGGACCGGGCGGCGGCGATGGCGGTGAGCCACAGCAGCTCGACCTCGTGCACCAGCTCGGCTCCGCCGTACTCCGGCCGGGTGCGGGAGACGGCCACGTCGACGTCGCGCAGCAGCGGTTCGACGCCCTCCGGCCAGCAGGCCGTCACGTCGGTGACCGGCTCGAGGTGCTGCCCGGTGCCGTTCTCCCAGCGTTCCCGCGCCAGGTCGCCGAGCACCCGGGCGGCCGGACCGGACACCAGGCTCGTCACGTCGTGCCAGGGCTCGCTGGGCCGGCGGGACGTGGGCCGGCGGGACGTGGGCCGGCGGCGGAGCGGGTCGTCGTCGGCGTGGTCGGAGGTGTCCCAGCGGCCGGCGGTGACGTCGATCCCGCCGGCGAAGGCCAGGCAGTCGTCGATCACCACGATCTTCTCGTGGTGCGAGGCCCCCACCGGGTGGTGCCGGTCCACGCTCATCATCAGCCGGTCGGGCGTGCGGCGGTTCAGGTACACGATGGGCGCCAGGCCGCGGGCCAGTGCCATCACCATCCCGACGTCCCACTGCAGGACGCCGATCTCCAGCCGCGGGTTGGCCCGCACCGCGCGCTCGAGCACCGCGCCCAGCCGGTCGTCCCGGGCGCGGCCGCGGCTGCGTGGGTCCATCCGGATGCGCGGGTCGAAGTCCCAGCCGATGAACAGCACCCGACGCTGGGCGCCGAGCACCGCCCGCTTCAGGGTGGCGAAGTAGTCGGCGGCGTCGACGAAGACGGCCTGCTGCGTCGCTCGCTCGATCTGCCAGCACGTCGACCCGGGCACGAGGAGGTCCGCGACCGCCTCCCGGGGCTGGTCACTGTCGGGTGTCACCGGACGACCTTCCTACGGACCGGGCAGGCAGGCCCGGTGGGGCCGCAGGGTGCCGGCCGGTGAGCCGCCGCCAGACCCAGCCGGACGGCACCCGTCGGCCGGTGACCAGGTACTCGGGCAGGGCATCGACGACGAGGGTGGTCTCCAGCTGGCGGCGGACGGCGGGCCGGCCGGCCAGCAGCAGCTGGTCGCCGGCGGCCAGCAGGAAGTCGCCGCCGGGGGTGAGCACGCACTCGTCGCCGCGCAGCACCAGCAACGGGACCAGCGGCAGCGGCGCGTCGCGGTCGGCCGGGCTGCGCAGCAGGTCGCCGAGCCGCAGGGCGCCGACATCGAGCCACGGCACCAGCGCCGGCGCCTCCTCGAGGGTGAGCCGCACCTTCCACAGCTCCTCCAGGCGCCGACCGCAGGCCCGGGTCAGCCGGGCGACCACCCCGGCGGCCCACTCGTCGTCGCGGCCGGGCAGCTCGCGCAGGAAGCGCCACAGCAGCGGGGTGCTGAGCTGTGCGTAGGCGTCGTGGGCCACCACGTCGGTGGGCACCAGCAGCGCGTCGACCTCCATGGCGGCGAACAGCGGGGCACTCCTGGGCTGGTTCTGCCGCGCGGCGACGAACAGGCCCGGGTTGATCCGCCGCGCCTCGGCGACCAGCGACATGTTCGTCGTGTCGTTCTCGGTGCCGGCGACGAAGCCCACCGCGGTCCGGAGGTCCGCGCGCTCCATGACGTCGGGGTCGGTGGCGTCCCCGATGATCGACGGGGGGTCGTCGTCCGGATTGCTGGCGTGCTGCTCCACGGAGGTCACCTCCAGGCCTTCGCTGCGCAGGTCGGCGGTGAAGTGCCGGCCGAACCGCCCGTAGCCGCACACGATCCACCGCCCCGGGGCGGGGGCCGACGCGCGGGCCGGGCGCTCGGCACCCGGCCCGTTCTCCAGCCAGGTCATCAGCTGGTGGACGTCGGGAGAGCGCAGGGCCAGCCGCAGGTGGTCGCCGAACCGGTCGAACGGGTTGATCACCGTCGGGTCACCGAACGTCTGCATCCGGCCGGCCACCACGGGGGAGAGGGACCGGGTCACCACCGGCAGCTCCGGGCGGCGCAGCGCGGCGGCCATGGTCACGGCCAGGTTGGCCTCGTCGTCGTCGGTGAGGGCCAGCACGCCCTCGCACCACGGGTGGCCGAGCCCGGCGATCTCCAGGTTGTGCGGGTCGCGGGCGTCCCCGACCAGCCCGGGGACGTCGGCGCGGTGCGTGTTCATCTCCAGCGCGTCGATGCGCGCATCGGCGATGTCCAGGACGGTGAACCGGCGGCCCAGCGTGTCGAAGGACTTCCCCAGCTGCTCCCCGGTCTGCCCGTAGCCGGCGATCAGCAGGAACGGCTCGCGCAGCCGGCCCACCTTGCGGGTGAAGTGCTGCAGCGCCAGCGCCTGGCGGAACGCCCGGTCCTGCAGGAGTGACAGGAGAGCGCTGATCGCGTACGCCCAGCCGACCACCGTGAGGTAGATCGTGCCCATGACCCACAGCCGCTGGGCGCCGGTGAAGGGGTAGGGGAGCTCGCCGAACCCGATCGTGGTCGCCGTGTAGCTCATGAAGTAGAAGGCATCGAAGAACCCCATGTGCCAGGGCTGCCCGTTGGCGTCCTGGCCGGGGATCAGGGTGAGGCCCAGCACGCTGACCGCGAAGATCAGGATCAGGATGATCAGCGGCGCACGCATCCGGCGGAGGATCACGAAGATCGTGGCCGAGGCCTGCACCCCGGTCACCAGCGGGCTGCGCCGCCGCATCCGGAACTCGGGCTGCTGGTCCCGGCCGGTGAGGTGACGGAGGGAGGCCCGTAGCCCCCTGCTCACTGCCGCACTCCGCTACGAACGGCGGAAGGACACGGTCTCGACCACGAGCAGCACCAGCGAGACCGTGTTGGCCAGCAGGGCGCCCCCGGACAGGGACACCACGCTGGCCGTCGCGCTGGCCGTGAGGCCCTCGGTGGAGACCTGGGTGGCGTAGGCCCACACCAGGGTGGCGGCGATCAGCTGCAGGTCGGCGACCAGGCTGGTCGCCAGGTGCACGGCGCCGATCTGGGTCCGGTCACCGAACTTCAGCACCGTCGCGACCAGGTTCACCACGACCGCGGCGAACAGCTCGTACTCGTTGTGCACCACGGGGTCGTCGATGTCGCCGATGAAGAAGCCGAAGTTCAGCGTGGCGGCAAGCAGCACGAAGAACCCGAACACGACCTTCTCGAGGTTCATGCAGCTCCCCGGGTGCGGCGGCGCCGGCCGGGTCCCGGCCGATGGCCGCCGAACCATAACGCCCGGCCCGGCCGCCCGCAGGGCGCCCGGCCAGGGGTCACCCGGTGGGGCCCCGGCCGCCGGCGATCACGCCGCCCGCTCCGCGCGGGCCGTGGTCACCGCGGTCGCGACCTCCTCGACCATCAGGTCGGCGTTGATGGCCGCACCGGCGGTCAGCCCGGCGGCGGCCGCGCTGATCACCTGGGCCTGCAGGTGGGTCACGTTGCCGGCCACCCACACCCCCCGGACGGCGGTCGCCCCGGTCGGGTCGGCCGGGACGGCGCTGCCGATGACGGCGCCGTGGCCCTCCTGGTCCACCGCCGCCAGCCCGAGGGAGGTGAGCACGTCGGCGCGGGCGGTGAACCGGGGGGCCACCACCAGGGCCGAGCGGGGGACGATCTCGCCCCCGGTCAGCCGCACCCCCGACAGCCGGCCCCCGGCCGTCTCGAGCCCGGCGACGGTCCCGGGGACGACCGGCACACCCCGGGCGGCCAACTGCTCGAGCTCGGCGTCGGAGGGAGCCGGGGCGGTGTGCCGGAAGAGGACCACGTCCGCGCTCCACTGGCGCCAGAGCAGCGCCTGGAAGACGGCCGTGGCGCCGGTGCCCAGGACCCCGATCGGCTGGTCGCGCACCTCGAAGCCGTGGCAGTACGGGCAGTGCAGGACGTCGACGCCCCACAGCCCAGCCAGCCCCGGCAGGTCGGGCAGCTCGTCGACCAGCCCCGTCGTCACCAGCAGCCGGCGGGCCCGCACGCGGCGGCCGTCGTCGAGGGAGACGGCGAACCCGGCGTCGTCCCGGCGCTCGGCGGCGGTGACCCGGCCGGTCACGACGGTGCCGCCGTAGCCGATGACCTCCGACCGGCCGGCGGCCAGCAGTTCGCCGGGCGGGGTGCCCTCGCGCGCCAGGTAGTTGTGCACGTGCCCGGCGGGGGCGTTCCGCGGCTCGCCGGCATCGACCACCAGCACCGACCTCCGCGCCCGGCACAGCGCCAGGGCGCCGCTCAGCCCCGCCGCACCGCCGCCGACGACCACCACGTCGTACTGCTCGTCGCTCATCGGGTCCTCCGTTCCGGGCCGCCCCGGGAGGGGCGGCCTCGAGGTGAGGTTGCACCCGGAGGCCGAGGACTGGCAACGTTCTTTGCCGGAGTGGCAAGCTGCTCGCCGTGGGTGACGACGACGCGGACCTCGACGGGGTGCTGGAGGCGGTCGGTCCCCGGCTGCGCGGGCTGCGTCAGGAGCGCGGGGCGACGCTGGCGCAGCTCTCGGCCAGCACCGGCATCTCGGTGAGCACGCTGTCCCGGCTGGAGTCGGGGCAGCGGCGGCCCACGCTGGAGCTGCTCCTCCCGCTGGCGCGGGCGCACCAGGTGCCGCTCGACGAACTGGTCGACGCTCCGCCGACCGGCGACCCCCGGCTGCACCCGCGGCCCGTGGTGCGCGACGGGATGACCTTCCTGCCGCTCACCAGGCGGCCGGGCGGTGTGCAGGCCTACAAGGTCGTGTACCCGCCGCACTGGCCGGACTCCCCGCCGGACCTGCGGGTCCACGAGGGGCACGAGTGGCTCTACGTGCTGAACGGGCGGCTCCGGCTGCTCCTCGGCGAGCACGACCTGGTGCTGCGGCCCGGCGAGGTGGTCGAGTTCGACACCCGGGTCCCGCACTGGTTCGGCAACCCGCACGACGAGCCGGCCGAGGCTCTCGCGCTCTTCGGGCCGCAGGGCGAACGCATGCACGTCCGGGCCGCCCCGCGGCAGGCCTAGGGCCCGACCCGGCCCGCTCGGGCGGCCACGAGCTCGGCCAGCGTCGGGGGGTCCGCCCCGGCCCTCGTGCAGGCCAGCGCGGCCACCAGGGCGGCGTCGTCCAGCAGTGCGGCGAGGGCCTCGTCGGCCAGACCCAGGAGGGTCGCCCGACTCAGCGTGCCGCTGGCGACCAGCCCGGAGAACAGGCCGGCCGCCAGGCTGTCGCCGGCGCCGACGGTGTCGACCACGGTCACCCGGGGCGGCTGCCGGCGCAGCAGCGTGCCGTCGGGCCGGGCCGCCCGTAGCGGCTCCCCGCCGTCGGTGACCACCACCAGCGCCGGCCCGTCGGCGGCCCAGCGGAGGGCCACCTCGTCCAGGTCGGCGTCCGGCTCGAGCCACTCCAGGTCCTCGGAGCTGACCTTGACGATGTCGGCGGTGCGCCGCAGGTCGTCGATCTGCGCGCGCACGGCGTCGGGGGAGCCGACGAGGCCGGCCCGGATGTTGGGGTCGAAGCTGACCAGTGCGCTGCCGTCGGTGCGCACCCGGCTGACCAGGTCGGCGATGTGCCGCGACCCCGGCGGGGTCCAGCTGGAGATCGAGCCGACGTGCACGATCCGGGTGTCGGCCGGCCACGCCCGCTCCAGCTCGGCCGGGGTCCACTGCCAGTCCGCCGCTCCGTTGCTGTGGAACGAGTAGCTCGCCGACCCGTCGTCGGCGAGCTCGACGACGGCCAGGGTCACCGGCTCGCGGGCGTGGAGCATCGCGTCGGTCGCGACCCCGGAGCGGGCGGCGTGGTCGCGGAACAGCGCACCGAACGGGCCGGGCCCGACCCGTGACATCAGGTGGGTGACGTTCCCGAGCCGGGCCGCGGCGACCGCCACGTTGAGCGCGTTGCCGCCGGGGAAGGCGGCGTACTGCGGTGGGCGCGGGGGGTCGTCCGGCCCCGAGCCCGCCGCCGCAGCGGGGATGAGGTCGACCACGAGTTCGCCGCAGACGGTGATCACGCTCAGACCGTAGCCAGCGACCGGCCCGGCGGCGCGTCGTTCCCGCGCCGCCCGGCCGGCCCCCTTCCGGTCAGCGTTGCGCGAGGTAGGTCGCGGCGGTCTCCCGGAGCCGGGCGTGCACGCCGTCGAACGCGGCTGCCCCGGGGAGGTGGGCCTTGGCCAGCTTGGCGACCATCGTGTAGTTCGTGTCGACGACGTTCCCGGCCGGCGCGAGACCGGCCTGGCTGACCAGCTGGTAGGCGTCCAGGACGTCCCAGCCGGTGAGCTCGGCGGCCCAGCCGACCAGATCCCGCTGGCTGATCCGGTAGGCGTCCTCCAGCGGGCGCACCGAGCCGGTGGACAACAGGAACGCGTCGCTCTCCAGCCGCGGCCAGGCCGGTGCGCCGCCCTTGACCACGTCGACGACGACGACGGTGCGCATGGCTGCCTCGACCGCCGTGCCGCACAGCTCGCCCTCACCCTGCCGGCAGTGCCCGTCGCCGAGGCTCAGCTGCGCCCCCGGCACGTTGACGCCCAGGTAGACCGTCGTCCCGGCGCGCAGCTCGGGGGTGTCCATGTTGCCGCCGTGCGCCGACGGCGTGATCGACATGACCACCTCGCCGGCGGCCGGTGCGACGCCGAGCGTCCCGTGCATCGGGTCCAGCGGCAGCTCGACCTCCGGCCCACCGCGCCGCGGCCGGAACAGGCAGGTGCCCCGCTCCCGGTCGACCTCGTAGACCCACACGGCCTCCTCGAGCGGATCGTGCAGCATCGCCGTCTCGTGGGTGGTGGTGAGCGCCCCGAAGTGCGGGAACGTGGTCGACACCGCCCAGTCGCGGACCGGGACGATGTCCACGACGTGGACCGCGAGGGTGTCCCCGGGCTCCGCGCCTTCGATGTGCACCGGGCCGGTGACCGGGTTGAGGTACGGGAACTCGCACACCTGGCTGGGGAGGTCGGCGGCGCTGCGCACCCGGCCGCCGAAGCAGTCCTCGGTGGTCAGCTCGATGACGGTGCCCGGCTGCACCCGCAGCAGCGGCTCGCCGCCGCCGAAGGTGTAGCGCAGCTGCTCCGGTGTCGGGTGCAGTGAGACGACCTCGAGCGTGGCCGTCACCGCACCTCCTCGGACAGTGCGGGCCTGCGACCGGTGGCGACGAGGAAGACCAGCACCAGCAGGCCGATGCCCAGCCACACGAACCCGAGCTCCTGGGCGGCCACCTGGGCGTTGTAGACGACGTAGGCCAGGATCGCGAAGCCGATCACCGGGACGACGAGGTGCCGCCACCAGTCGCGGCTGCCCTGCCGGACGACGTAGTGCACGACGACGGCGACGTGCAGCAGCAGAAACGCCGAGAGCGCGCCGAAGTTCACCAGGGTGGACAGGAGCGTGATGCCGTCCTCCCGCTGGCTCATGTAGATGCCCAGGGCGAGGCTGATGGCGGCCACCAGCAGGGTGGCGTTGACCGGCACCCGGTGGGTGGGGTCGATCCTGGCCAGGAACGAGGGCAGCTGGCGGTCGCGGGCCATGGCGAACAGCAGCCGGGACGTCGCAGCCTGGGCGACGAGGGAGTTCGCGAAGCCCCAGGCGATCGCCGTCGCGACCGCGGTGAGCACCGACAGCCAGTGCCCGCCGGCGACCTCGGCGGCGTCGTAGAACGCGGTGCCGCCGGCGTCGCCCTCGCTGATCAGCGCGGCGGGGTCGGCCACCAGCAGCGCGGCGATCCAGGTCTGCACGATGAACAGCGTCCCGGCCAGCACGAGCGCGGCGATCATCGATCTGCCCAGCGAGCGGGCGGAGTCGCGGTTCTCCTCGGCCAGGGTGGAGATGCCGTCGAAGCCCAGGAAGCTCAGCACCGCGATCGAGACCGCGCCGAAGACCAGCCCGAAGGAGAAGGTGTCGGCGTTGTAGACCGGCTCCAGGACGTTGCCGTTGCCCGCGCCGCCGGCCAGCGCGATCACGCCGATGACCAGGAATATCGCCAGCACGATCAGCTCGCCGATCAGCATGATCTTGTTGATCCGGGCGGTGAACTCGATGCCCAGGTAGTTGACGGCGGTGTTGAGCACGACGAAGGCGACCACCCAGATCCACACCGGGACGCTGGAGACGATCGAGTTCATCGCGACCGCGGCGATCAGGTAGAGCAGGCCGGGGACCAGCACGTAGTCGAGCAGGATCATCCAGCCGGCGATGAACCCGACCCGTTGGTCGATGCCGCGCCCGGCGTAGGTGTAGACCGAGCCGGCCATCGGGAAGGCCCGGGACATCTGCGAGTAGGACGCCGCGGTGAAGGCCATGGCCAGCATGCCGACGGCGTAGGCCAGCGCGATCATGCCGCCGGAGGCCTGGAAGACCCCGCCGAAGATGCCGAACGGTGCGATCGGGACCATGAAGACCAGGCCGTAGACCAGCAGGTCGGTGAAGCTGAGGGAGCGCTTGAGCTCCTGGCGGTAACCGAACGCCTCCACGCCGGCGGCATCGTCGCCGGCGGAACGCGCCCCGGTCGTCGGGGTACGGGGATCGGTCATGACGACTCCTCGGTCGAGCCGGCACGCTGCCGGGCGGGAGGAGCGTAGGCGCAAAGTGTTTCCATGTGGAGACAAACCCGCCGCAGATCCGCTCAGCCGGCCCGGAGCTGGGTGAAGGACAGCCCGTCGGCGCGGGCGAGCCGGGTCGCGGGTACGCGGTGGGGGAGCAGGGTGCCGTCGGCCGGGTCGGCGAGCAGCGCGCAGGCCAGCCGGACGCCGTCGTAGAGCCCGCGGGCGTAGGCGCAGACGACCGGCGCATCCCGGCCGGCCCGGCGGGTGTGCCGTTCCTGCAGGTCCAGTTGTCGTTCGTCGGAGGAGCTGGGCGGTGCGGCGAACGAGGGCATGGTCGCGTACAGCTCGCCGGTGGCGTCTCCGCCGAGGGCGTAGAGGCCGTTCTCCTCCAGCGCGCCGGACAGCCGGACCACCCGCCGGTCCAACCCGGCCCGGGCGAACTCGCGGTGGAACAGGGCCAGGTCGGCACCGACCAGGCTGAGCAGCACCGCGTCGGCCCGGCTGCGCACCACCAGGTCCAGCAGCGGGGCGGCGTCCCCGGGTCCGAAGGGCACCAGTGCCTCGCCGACCACCTGGGCGCCGAGGTCGCCGAGCACCGCGCGGGCCGCCCGGTGCACCGCCCGCGGCCACACGTAGTCGGTGCCCAGCAGCACCCACCGCCGGGCCTGCCGGTGGGTGACCAGCCAGCCGAGTGCGGCCGCATGCTGCGCGCGTGGCCCGTGCCCGGTCCGCCGCACGCCCGGGCCGGTCGGACCGCCCTCGTGCGGCGGTGTGAAGACGTAGGCGCCCCGGCCCGCCCACGACCGGGCGACGGCGCGGTGCACGTCACTGGTGTGGAACCCGACCAGGGTGGAGAAGACGCCGGCCTCCCGCAGTGCCCGGGCCTCGGCGGCGACGACGTCCGGCGCCCGGCCCGAGTCGACGGCGACCAGCTCGACCCGCCGCCCACCGAGGCCGCCGGCCGCCGTGCACTCCTCGGCGGCGAGCGCGGCGAGGTCCAGCGCCGAGGGGGCGGTGAGCGCCAGCGGCCCGGACAGCGGGACGGCCAGCCCGATCCGGACCGTGCCGGGAACCGGGCCGGAGAGCAGCGCGTCCCACGGGTCCAGACGAACCGGGCTGGTGGGCACCACCAGATGAGTATGGTCAGACGCATGCTGCGGGCCGAGGTCGTCGTCCTCGACACCCGGGCGCCCGCGGGCGGTGCACCGGCCGCCGACCTCGTCGAGCTGCTCACCGCGACGTCCCGCCGGGTGGCCCGGACGGTCGCCGCCGCGCTCGCCGAGGACAGCGCCACCCTGGACGGGTACCGCGTGCTGCGCAGCCTGGTCGCCGAGCCCGGGCGCACGATGGGCCAGCTGGGCGCTGCGCTGCAGTTGCCGGGTCCCACCGCCACCCGGGTGGTCGACGCGCTGGTCGCCGCCGCCTTGGTCTACCGGCTGCCCGACCCCGCCGACGGGCGCCGGGTCGTGGTGCACCCGTCGGCGCTCGGCCGGACCCGGCTGGTCCGCTGGGAGTCGCTGGTCCGGGCTCGTGAGCAGGCGCTCACCGGCGCGCTGGAGCATGGCCAGGCCGAGTCGCTGGCCGCGGCACTCAGCCGGCTGCTCGCCGACGACCCGGCCTGAACCGGCCGGGTCCACTCACTCACTCCGGGGGCAGCAGGCGCGGGGCGAAGACCTCGTCGATCGGCCGTGGGCCGATGTACTGCCGGCAGCGGCAGGCCACCCAGGTCTGCCCGGACCGGTGCCCGGCCCAGTTGAAGGCGTCCCGCGGCACCTCGGCGTGGCAGGTGTGCTCCTTCGGGTCGTGCTGGCTGAGCGGGTGACCGCAGGTGCACATGGGCAGAGGCATCTGGGGGGTCCGGGCCCGAGCCCGCGCGGCTCGCCAGCCACCGAGCCGGCCGCTGACGTAGCCGGCGGTGAGCAGCACCGCGCCCACCACCAGGCTCAGGGGGTCCATCGGCGCCTCCGCTCCATGCTCCGACGGTAGCGCGCCCCGGCTCTCCCGGGCGGACGCCACAGGGCCGCAGGCATGACGCGGGCAACGGCGCCCGGGCCCGGCCGGGGGCCGAGCGGGCGGGGAGCGGCCGCG
>JAOPWO010000437.1 GCA_025965635.1 Modestobacter sp.
TCGTCGTCCTCGGGGTGGCCGGCGAGCACGGCATCACCGCGCCCGCTGAACGGGTGTCGCTGCTGGCCCGCGTGCTGCTCGACCGCGACCTCCCCGCCGCCAGGGTCGAGCCGCTGCTGACCCGCGCCCGCGGCAGCTACGCCGAGGAGGCCTTCGGCGCCCGCGCCCAGCGACGCGGGGTGCGCGGCAACCTGCGCGCGCTGTGGCGGGTGGCCCGGCTGCTCAGCCGGATCGACGACGCCCTGGACGAGCGCCCCAAGGGCAAGCTCCGCCACCGGGCGCTGAGCAATCTGCCCGTGGTCGGCGTGCTGGGCGGCTACGCCGCTGAGCGCGAGGGCCTGCGGCGGGCCGCGGCGCGCGCGGACGCGGTGCTCACCGGCATCCCGGTGCCCGACTGACCCGACGGCGGACGGTCAGGAGGCCACCGGCACCGCGGCGAGCGCGGCGTGCACCTCGCGCGTCGCCGTGGAGCGGTTCATGGTGATGAAGTGGATGCCGGGGACGCCCTCGGCCAGCAGCCGGGCGCACATGTCGGTGGCCACCTCGACGCCGAGGGCCCGCACGGCCGCCTTGTCCTCGGGGCGTTCGCCGTCCAGGGCGGTGAACCGGTCCAGCAGGTCACCGGGGAACGCCTGCCCGGACAGCTGCACGATCCGGCTGATCTGCCGGGCGTTGGTCACCGGCATGACGCCGGCGATGATCGGCACGTCGCAGCCGTGGGCGCTGACCCGGTCACGCAACCGCAGGTAGTCCTCGACCCGGAAGAACATCTGGGTGATCGCGAAGTCGGCGCCGGCCCGGCACTTGGCCACGAACATCGCCGTGTCGGTCGCCGCGTCGACCGAGCGGGGGTGCTGCTCCGGGAAGGCCGCGACGCCCACCGAGAAGTCACCGATCGACTTGATCAGCTCGACCAGCTCCGCGGCGTACCGGAGCCCGTCCGGGTGGGCCACCCACTCGGCGTGCGGGTCGGCGCCGGGCGGGTCGCCGCGCAGCGCCAGCAGGTTGCGCACCCCGGCGTCGGCCAGCCGGCTCACCACGTGCCGGAGCTCGGCCACGCTGTGGACGACGGCGGTCAGGTGCGCCAACGGCAGCATCGGGGTCTCCGCGGAGATCCGCTCGGTCACCGCGACGGTGCCCTCACGGGTCGACCCGCCGGCGCCGTAGGTCACCGAGACGAACGAGGGCTGCAGCCGCTCGATCTGCCGCAGCGCCGTCCACAGCTGCTGCCCGGCCGCCGCGTCCCGGGGCGGGAAGAACTCGAAGGACCACGTGGGCCGCTGCTGGTCCAGGAGCTCGCGCACGGTGCCGGTCACAGGACTGAAGGGTACGGAACGAATTCCGCGTTCGAGAATCACCCCGGACCGCATCTGATCGGCGCGCCACGGCCGAAGCAGACCCTGAGCGCAGCACGTCCCTGCTGCGCGGGACGCCGGTCTCCCCGGCGCGGAGAGGAGCGCCCCATGCCACCGAGCCCGCTGACGCCCGTCCTGGACAGGCCGAGGTGCATCCGATCGGGCGATACTGGTCCGGTGACCGTCGGGACGCAGCACCGCGACTCGTCCAGCGGGGCTCCGGCGCCGTCGGACGCCGCCGACCTCGAGCGGGTCCGCGGCTCCGTGGCCATCGCGCTCGAGGACTTCCTCGACCGCCAGCGCGACACCCTGGCCACGATGGACCCGTCCCTCTCCCCCGTGGTGGACGAGGTGTGCGCCCTGGCCGCCGGGGGGAAGCGGCTGCGTCCGCTGTTCGCCTACTGGGGGTGGCGCGGCACGACCGGTGGCGCCCCTGGACCGGCGGACGACGACGCCGCGGTGCTGCGCGCCGTCGCCGCCCTGGAGTTGGTGCACGCCAGCGCCCTGGTGCACGACGACGTCATGGACGGCGCCCTCACCCGCCGCGGCCGTCCCGCCACGCACATCGGCTTCGCCACCCGGCACGGCGACAGCGCGCTCGCCGGCAACGGCGACACCTTCGGGGTGGGGGCGGCGATCCTGGTCGGCGACCTGGCCCTGGTCTGGTCCGACGAGCTGCTGCGCCGGTCGGGCATCTCCGCCGCCGCACTGGAACGGGCCCGCGCGGTCTGGGACACCATGCGCACCGAGGTCACCGCCGGGCAGTACCTCGACCTGCTGCGCGCCGCCGGCGGCCTGCCCGGACCCCAGGGGGCGCTCACCGTGGCCCGCTACAAGAGCGCCGGCTACACCGTCCAGCGCCCGCTGCAGCTCGGTGCCGCGATCGCCGGCGCCGGTCCCCGGCTGGCGGAGGCCTACTCGGCCATCGGGCTGCCGCTCGGCGAGGCGTTCCAGCTGCGGGACGACGTGCTGGGCGTGTTCGGCGATCCCGTGGTGACCGGCAAGTCCGCCGACGACGACCTGCGCGAGGGCAAGCGGACGTTGCTCATCTCCCTCGCCGAGGAGGTGGCCGACGCCACCGGCCGGCGGCTGCTGGCCGCCAGCCTCGGTGACCCGCAGGCCGGTCCGCAGGAGCTGCAGGCGCTGCGCCGGCTGATCGAGGACACCGGCGCCCGCGCCCGGGTCGAGCAGCGGATCAGCGAGCGCACCGCGCTCGCCCGCCGCGCGATCGCCGACGCCCCCATCGCCGACGACGCCCGGAACGCGCTCGACGCGCTCGCCGTCGCGGCCACCTCCCGCACCGCATGAGCCGACCGCACAGCATGAGCCGACCGCACCGCACGGGCCGACCGCAGCGCACCGCCCGGGGCCTGCGCACCGTTCCCGGCCGGACCGACCGGATCGTCGTGGTCGGTGCCGGGCTGGCGGGGCTGTCCGCGGCGCTGCGGCTGCGCGGCGCGGGGCGCGAGGTCACCGTCGTGGAACGGGCGCCCGGTCCGGGGGGCCGGGCCGGGCGCGTGGAGCGGTCCGGTTACGCCCTGGACACCGGCCCGTCGGTGTTCACCGCGCCCGAGCTGGTCGACGACGCGCTCGCCGCGGTCGGCGAACGGCTGGCCGACCGGGTGGTCCTCACCCCGCTGGCCACCACCTACCGGGCGCAGTTCGCCGACGGGTCAGCGCTCGACGTGCATGCCGACCGGGACGCCTTCGCCGCCGAGGTGGAGCAGGTGTGCGGCGCCGGCTCCGGCGCGGAGCTGCGCCGCTACCTCGACCACCTGGTCGAGCTGCACCGCATCCAGCTCCCGGTGTTCATCGACCGCAACTTCGACTCCCCGCTGGACCTGGCCGGCCCGGAGCTGCTCACCCTGGCCCGGATGGGGGGCTTCCGGACGCTGTCCCGGCACGTCGACCGGTACTTCACCGACGACCGGCTGCGCCGGCTGTTCAGCTTCCAGGCCCTGTACGCCGGGGTGTCCCCGTTCCGCGCCATCGCCGCCTACGCGGTGATCGCGCAGCTGGACATCGGCGCCGGCGTCTGGCACCCGCAGGGCGGCATCGCCGCGGTACCGGCCGCGATGGCCGCCGCGGCAGCCGACGCCGGCGTGGTGTTCCGCTACGGCAGCGGCGTGCGGGAACTGGAGCTGACCGGCTCCCGGGTCAGCGGGGTGTGCCTGGACGGCGGGGAACGGCTGCCCGCCGACGCCGTCGTGGTCACCGTCGACCAGCCGGCCGCGCTCGTGCCCGGGCTGCGTCAGCGGCGCCACCCGGTGTACTCGCCGTCCTGCGTGGCCCTGCACCTGGGCGTGCGGGCTGAGCTGCCCGGCCAGGCACACCACACGATCAGCTTCGGCGACTCCTGGCAGGAGGTGTTCCGTGAGCTCACCCGGGACGGCCGCCCGATGAGCGACCCCAGCCTGCTGATCAGCATGCCGTCGGTGACCGACCGGTCGCTGGTGCCGGGCTCCGCGGACGGGCGGCCGGGCCAGGTGCTCAGCGTCGTCGCGCCCACGCCCAACCTCCACCGGCGCAGCGGCGGGAACCCCGAGCTCGACTGGCCCACCCTCGGGCCCCGTTACCGGGACGAGGTGCTCGCCACGATGGAGGCGCGCGGCTGGACCGGGCTGACCGGTGCGATCGAGGTCGAGGAGATGCTCACCCCGCGGGACTGGGCCGCCCAGGGCATGGCGGCCGGCACGCCGTTCGCGCTGGCGCACACCTTCGGCCAGACCGGCCCGTTCCGGCCGGGCACGCTGCCGCGCAGCGGCCCGGAGAACGTGGTGCTGGCCGGCTCGTCGGTGCAGCCGGGCGTTGGCGTCCCGATGGTGGTCATCAGCGGGCGGCTGGCCGCGGAGCGGATCACCGGGGCCACCGGGTGACCGCACCCACCCCGCCGCCGTCGCGGGCCGCCCAGCAGGCCGCGCTGGACGCCGCCTACCGGCACTGCGCCGCCATCAACGCCGAGCACGGCAAGAGCTACCACCTGGCCACCCGGCTGCTCACCCCGGACCGCCGCCCGGCCGTGCACGCCCTGTACGCCGCCGCGCGCACCGCCGACGACCTGGTCGACGTGCCCGGGGCCGACCCGCGCGGCGACCTGGCCGCCTGGTCGCGGGCGGCGCTGGCCGAGCTCGAGGCCGGCTGGTCCGAGGACCCGGTGCGGCTGGCGCTGGTGCACACCGTCCGCCGGTACGGCATCCCGGTCGAGCACCTCGTCGACTTCCTGGCCGCGATGACCAGCGACCTGGACGTGGCCGGCTACCCCGACCTCGACGCCCTGGACCGGTACATGTGGGGCTCGGCGTCGGTGATCGGGCTGCAGGTGCTGCCCGTCCTGGGCACCGCGCCGGGCGTGGCCCGCGAGGAGGCAGCGCCGCACGCCATCGCGCTGGGCGAGGCGTTCCAGCTGACCAACTTCCTGCGCGACGTCGGGGAGGACGTCGACCGCGGCCGCGTCTACCTGCCCGAGGACCTCATGTCCGCCCACGGGGTGACCCGCGAGCAGCTCGCGGCCAAGCGCTTCGACGCCGGGTTCCGGGAGCTGATGCGGGAGATGGTCGCGATCACCCGCCGCCGCTACGACGACGCCGCCCCCGGCACGCCGCTGCTGGCGCCCGAGTCGCGGGACTGCGTGCGGGCGGCCACCGCGCTGTACGGCGGCATCCTCACCGAGATCGAGGGCGCCGACTACCGGGTGCTCGACCGCCGCGTGCGGGTACCCCGGTCGCGCCGGCTGGCGGTGTTCGCCCGCCGGTTGACCGCCGCCCAGCTGGCCAGGGTCAGGGTCACCATGGCGAAGCCGAAGAGCAGGTCCTCCACCGGCGCGTAGGCGATCCGCGGACCCCAGATGGCGGCCGGGTCGTAGGTGACCACGTCCAACCCGGTGAGCACACCGTTCATCAGCAGCTGGAACGTGACGACGATGGCGTAGGCGACCCAGAACACCCGGCGGGTCACCATCCGGGTGCGGTAGACCGCCAGGTCCACCGCGAGGACGGCGACGACGGCGAGCACCGCGAGCGTGGAGTAGGTCATCGCTCAGCCTCGTCGGCGGGGTAGCCGGCGTCCCAGCCGGTCACCTTCCGCACCGCCTCCAGCGCCAGCACCGCGCAGAGCGGGACGACGAGGAAGAACAGCACCTCCTCGACCGGCATCCCGCCGGGCAGCCGCACGCCGACGGTGAGCTCGTCGCTGTAGTTCCAGTGACCGGCCGCGATCGCGTAGAGCACCCACACCACGAAGACGACGAACTCCGGGAGCACGGCGAGCACCAGCCGCCGCCAGCGGGCGTAGACCCGCACGCCCAGCAGCAGCTCCAGTGGCGCGGTCACCACCAGGCAGCCGACGAGCAGGGCCGCGTAGGTCAGGTGCCCCATGTGGTCACCGGGTCAGAGCGCCATGGCCTGGGCGCGGCGGGTCACCTCGGTGTGCCGGTCGTCGCGGAGCGCCTGCACCGGCGTGCCCGGGAGCGAGTCGTCCTCGCGGAACAGCCAGTCGAAGGCCTCCTGCTCGGAGAACCCGCCGTCGGCCAGCACGGTCAGCAGGCCCGGCAGGTGCCGCAGCACCGCGCCGT
Source organism: Modestobacter sp. (assembly GCA_025965635.1). Lineage (GTDB taxonomy): Bacteria > Actinomycetota > Actinomycetes > Mycobacteriales > Geodermatophilaceae > Modestobacter. Next base: position 5,926 of record JAOPWO010000437.1, read on the forward strand.
CCTGGAGGAAGTCGGCGGGGATCTTGCCGTTGCCGCTGCCCGGCACGGCCATGAGCTTGCGGTCGCGGATCAGCTGACGGACCCGGTTGGACGAGACACCGAGCTGCGCGGCGACCTCGGCGGGAGTGAGCGTGTCCATAGGCCGTCAGCCTATGGCGAGCCCGAGCGCCCCGGCGGCCCGGGGACCCCCACCCGTCCCACGGGACACCGTCGTCCGCGCCCGGTGAGCTCCCCTGGGGCACGTGTGGCCACTCTGGCACCTGGTCGCCGCCGGGCCCGCGTGGTTGAGTTCGTCTCCCCCGTTCCGCTCCTAGACTCGGCCCCGTGGAGACAGTCGTGACCGACCCCGTGGTCGGCCTCGTCCTCGAGGGGCGATACCGCCTCGAGGAGCGGCTGGCGCGTGGCGGCATGTCCACCGTGTACGGGGCCACCGACCTCCGGCTGCACCGGACCGTCGCGGTCAAGGTGATGGCCGAGCACCTGGCCCACGATCCGGCGTTCGTCGACCGGTTCACCCGCGAGGCGCGGGCGGCGGCGATGCTCAGCCACCCCAATGTCGTCGCGGTCAGCGACCAGGGCAGCGACCAGAACCTGGTGTACCTGGTCATGGAGCTGATCCGCGGCCGCACGCTGCGCGACCTGCTGCAGGCCCGCGGCCGGCTGACCGTCGGCGAGGCGTTCGCCGTTCTCGAGCCGGTCCTCAGCGGGCTCACCGCCGCCCACCGGGCCGGCATCGTGCACCGCGACGTCAAGCCCGAGAACGTGCTGATCTCCATCGACGGCCAGGTCAAGGTGGCCGACTTCGGCCTGGCCCGGGCGGTCGCCGGCAGCGGGGAGACCAGCCACACCGCCACCGGTGGCGTGCTCATCGGCACGGTCGCCTACCTGTCCCCCGAGCAGCTCGAGCGGGGCCGCGGCGACGCGCGCAGCGACGTGTACGCCGCCGGCGTCATGCTCTTCGAGCTGCTGACCGGCCACCCGCCCTACGGCGGAGACAGCGCCCTCGCGGTGGCCTACCAGCACGTGCACCACGACGTCCCGGCTCCCTCGGCCGAGGTCCCCTCGGTGCCGTGGCAGGTCGACGAGCTGGTCACCCGGGCCACCCGTCGCGAGCCCTCGGCCCGGCCGCTGGACGCCGGCGCGCTGCTCGCCGAGATCGCCGACGTCCGCGCCGACCTCGGCCTGGCCCGGGTACCGGTGCCCACCGGCCAGGCGGCCGGCGGCCCGGAGACGCT
>JAOPWO010000458.1 GCA_025965635.1 Modestobacter sp.
CATCACCGCCACCGGTCGAGCCCGGTGCCGGCCAGCGCCTCGAGGGCGGCCGGCCGGCCGAGCATCCCCAGCAGGAGGGTGTCACCGGGGCCGACCACCTCCGGCGCGCCCGCGTCTCCCCAGGCCCAGTCGAGCTCGGGGGCGACCAGGCGCAGCCCGGCGGCACGCTGCCGGCTGCGGAACGGCCCGCCGAGCCGGACGGCGGTGTCCAGCGCGTCCCGCAGCACCTCGGGCGGGGTGCTCCGTGGCCGGCCCAGCGGCCGGCGGACGTCCTGGGCGTGGCTGACCACCTCGACCAGCATCTGGCCGGCCGTGCCGCCGGGCGGCGTGCGCCGGCTGCCGACCGCCCGCCCCCAGTCGGCCAGCAGGGTGGGCAGCGGCACCGAGCCCCGTTGCACCGCCGTCCGTGCCAGGAACCGCTCGACGTCGAAACCGGCGAGCACCAGGCCCACGACCGCCGTGCTGAGCGGGGTGTCGGTCGCCATCGTCAGGTGACCGACCACGTCCCGCACCCGCCAGCCGGCGCACAACGTCGGCTCGTCCCACTCCCGGGTGCGCAGGTCCGACAGCAGCGCGAGCACGTCCTGCCGCTCGGCGGACACGGAGGCCCAGAGGCGGTCGTCGTCCACACGGGCGACCGTGCTCGTTCTGCGGCGTCAGGGCAAGCCCGGCGCGCACGGACGGCCGGGGCAGTCGGCCGCCGCCTGCCGTCGCAGCACCTCCGCGCAGGCCCGGGCGCTGTCCGCCTGACCACGTCGCGCAACCGATGAGCGGCAAGACGCCGCTGCTGGCCGAGCTGCTGCTCCGCCTGCGGAGAGGCACCGTTGCCCCCACACACCCCGCGAGCTCGGCGCGGGCCCCTGCAGCGGGGCCAGATCACGGGACGGTCGCGGCCGTCGGGCGTCGAAACGCGCGGGACACACGTTCTGTCTAGGTTCGTCGCATGGCGGACCTCTTCGACGGCTACCCGCTGGGGCAGCAGTGGGACGAGATGTTCGAGGCGCCGGCCCGTGCGCGGGCGCCGTACACCGGCCTGCACACCTCCCTGCAGCCCATGTCGGGCGAGGAGCTGGCGGCCCGGGCGGACGTCCTCTCCCAGACCTACCGCGACGCGGGGGTGACCTTCGCGCACGCCGGGGAGGAGCAGCCGTTCCCGCTCGACATCGTCCCGCGGGTCATCGGCAGCGACGAGTGGTCGCTCATCGAGCGGGGGGTGGCCCAGCGGGTGCACGCGCTGGAGGCGTTCCTGGCCGACGTCTACGGCGCGGGTCAGGTGTTCGCCGACCGGGTCGTGCCGCGCAGCGTCGTCACCACCAGCGCGCACTTCCACCGGGCCGCGCACGGGCTGGTCCCGCCCAACGGCGTCCGGGTGCACGTCAGCGGCATCGACCTGGTCCGGGACGAGGCCGGCGACTTCCGGGTGCTGGAGGACAACCTCCGCTCGCCGTCCGGCGTCAGCTATGTCATCACCAACCGGGCGGCGATGAGCCAGGTGCTGCCCGAGCTGTTCGGCGACCACCGCATCGAGCCGGTGTCGGACTACCCGGCCCGGCTGCTCGCGGCGCTGAAGGCCTCCGCTCCGACCAGCGTGGCCGACCCGACCGTCGTCCTGCTGACGCCGGGCGTCTACAACTCCGCCTACTTCGAGCACGCGCTGCTGGCCCGCCAGATGGGCGTCGAGCTGGTCGAGGGCCGCGACCTGGTCTGCTCCGGCGGTCAGGTCAGCATGCGGACGACGGACGGCCAGCAGCGGGTCGACGTCATCTCCCGGCGCATCGACGACGACTTCCTCGACCCGGTGCACTTCCGGTCGGACTCGGTGATCGGCTGCGCCGGGGTGCTCAACGCAGCCCGCGCTGGCCGGGTGACCATCGCCAACGCCGTCGGGAACGGCGTCGCCGACGACAAGCTGCTCTACACCTGGGTGCCTGACCTGATCCGCTACTACCTGGCCGAGGAGCCGGTGCTGGCCAACGCCGACACCTACCGGCTGGACGACGCCGGCACCACGGAGTGGGTGCTGGCGTCGCTTGACCAGCTGGTGCTCAAGCCGGTCGTCGGATCGGGGGGCAAGGGCATCGTGATCGGGCCGCGGGCGGACGGGAAGACGCTCGAGGAGCTGGCGGTCAAGGTGCGGGCCGCGCCCCGGGACTGGATCGCGCAGAAGCCGATCGGGTTGTCGACGTCCCCGACGCTGATCAACGGCCGGATCGCCCCGCGGCACGTGGACCTGCGCCCGTTCGCCGTCAACGACGGCTCCAAGGTGTGGGTGCTGCCCGGTGGGCTCACCCGGGTGGCGCTGCCCGAGGGGGAGCTCGTGGTCAACTCCAGTCAGGGCGGCGGCTCGAAGGACACCTGGGTGATCTCCCCGCCGCGCCCGGCGGTCGACGCCGAGCCGGTGCCCGACGTCACCCGGATCGAGTTCACCACCGCCGACCTGCCGGCCGAGCCGCCGGCGCAGGACCCCGGACCGGCCAACGACAACGCCGCCGGCCAGGCCCAGCAGCAGCAGCAGCATGGCCCGGGATGGGGCGCGCGGTGCTGAGCCGGATCGCCGAGTCGCTGTTCTGGATCGGCCGCTACGTCGAGCGGGCCGACGACACCGCCCGCATCCTCGACGTGCACACCCAACGGCTGGTCGAGGACCCGTGGATCGACGAGCGGCGGGCCTGCGGCAACCTGCTTGCCCTGATGGGCGCGCCGTGCGACCCGGAGGAGGCCGACACCGAGCGGGTGCTCGGCGCGCTGGCCTTCGACCGGACCAGCCCGAGCTCCATCGTCGGCGCGCTGTCGGCGGCCCGGGAGAACGCCCGCGGCGCCCGCGAGGTGCTCTCCGCGGAGATCTGGGAGTCGCTGAACGTCACCCACAACGCGCTGCCGCAGCAGCGCACGATGGCCCGCCGCTACGGACCGCACCCGCTGTTCCGCTTCGTCCGGGAGCGCTCGGCGATGGTGTTCGGCCTGGCCGACGCCACGATGAGCCGCGACGAGAGCTGGCTGTTCCTGATCCTGGGCCGGTCGCTGGAGCGGGTCGACATGACCTCGCGGATGCTGTCCACCCGGGTGCTGGCCGGCGACGCCGCGCCGTCCTGGACGCTCGTCCTCCGCTCGACCGGCGCGTACGAGCCCTACCTGCGCAGCTACCGCGGCGCGGTCAACTCCAGCCGGGCGGCCGAGTTCCTGCTGCTGGACCGGCTCTTCCCCCGGTCGGTGTTCGCCGCGCTGGAGCAGGCCGAGGCGTGCCTGGCCGAGCTCGAGCGGGCCAACGTCCGGGACGGCAACCGGATCGGCGTGGTCGGTGAGGCGCACCGCATCGTCGGCCGGGCGCGCACCATGCTGGAGTTCATGCAGACCGACGAGATCCTGGCCAAGCTGCCGGTCCGGCTCGACGAGCTGCAGCGCACCTGCTCGCTGGCCAGCGAGGCCGTCACCAACCGTTTCTTCACCGAGCAGGCGCCGCAGGTGTGGGTGCCGGAGGGCGTCCTGTGACCCCGACGCAGTCGCAGTCGCAGGTCCAGGGCGGGCCGCTGCGCGTCCCCGGCGACCGGTGGCGGCTGCAGATCGTGCACCGCAGCGCGTTCCGCTACGGCGGGCCGGTCCGGTCGTCGTACAACGAGGCCCGGATGACGCCGGAGAACAGCAGTCGGCAGACCACGCTGCGCTCCCGGGTGGAGATCGAGCCGGCCGCCACGGTGCACGCCTACCGCGACTACTGGGGCTCCACGGTGACCGCCTTCGACCTGCACACCCCGCACGACGAGCTGGTCGTGCAGGCCTTCTCGGTGGTGGAGGCCGGGCCGGAGCCGCACCGCGCCGACCCGCTCGGCTGGCCCGAGCTGGCGCTGCCGGACGTCCAGGACCGGTTCGGCGAGATGCTGCGCCCCACGCCCCTCACCTCCATCGACGAGCCGGTGGTGCGCGAGACCCGCGCCGTCGTCGGCGACGCCGGGCCGCGGGAGGCCGGGCACGCCGTCTGCCGCTACGTCCGGGAGCACATGGAGTACCTGACCGGCTCGACCAACGTGAAGACCAACGCGATGCAGGCCTGGACGTCGGGCAAAGGCGTCTGCCAGGACATCTCGCACGTCTCGGTCGGGCTGCTGCGGGCGATCGGGCTGCCGGCGCGGTACGTGTCGGGCTACCTGCACCCCAAGCCGGCCGCCGACATCGGTCAGGCCGTGACCGGGGAGAGCCACGCCTGGGTCGAGTGGTGGGACGGCGGCTGGCACGGCTACGACCCGACCAACTCCGCGGAGATCGGCAACCGGCACGTGACGCTGGGCCGGGGACGCGACTACAGCGACGTGCCGCCGCTCAAGGGCATCTTCTCGGGGCCGAAGAGCGAGGGGCACGAGGTGACCGTGGAGGTCACCCGGATGGCGTGACGAGGGACCCCGTTCCGGTTCACGCGGGGTCGGGGTGCAGGTTGCGCTCGGGGACGCCGGTGGCCTCCGCCGGTGGCGTCATCGGCGGGGCGGTCGAGGTGCGCTCCGGCACGTCCGACCGCCAGCGGTGGGGGAGGCCGCGCACCCACGCCTCGCCGAGGTCGGTGCGGACGCCGTCGGCCCGCAACGGCGCCCAGCCCTGCACGCGCACGATGCAGACGGCCGCGAACCCGGTCTTCGAGGCGACGCCGCGGCGGCGGACCTCCGGGGCGACGTAGAGCTGACGCACCAGCCCCGATGCGGTGTCCCAGCGCATCGCGCCGACCTGGTTGCCCCAGTCGATGCCCAGCGTCTCGAACTGCGCCGCGCTGAGCAGGTCGCCGTCCGCCCGGTCAGCCGTGGAGAAGGCCACCAGGTCGACCTCTGACGGCCGGTCGGCCGCCGGGAGGAGCACGTGCCAGAGCGCCGGTGCCCCCGGGGTAGCGATGTCGGACACCACCACCCGGTGTGGCACCAGGCCGGCGGCGGCGACGTGCACCTCGGCCAGCCAGGTGGCCGGCCGACGGGCCGGCAGCGGCAGCTCGACCACCGTCCCGTCGGCGAACTCGCCGCCGGCCACGCCCACCACCACGTACCCGGGGTCACCCGGGGACTGGTGGTGGGCGTACCAGATGCGGGACAGGTCGCCGGTCACCGGCGCAGGCCTCACGTGGTCCGGCGGCGCCGGGCGACCGTGACGGCGCCCGCTCCGGCGACCAGCAGG
>JAOPWO010000462.1 GCA_025965635.1 Modestobacter sp.
ACCTCCCGGCCGGGCCCGCTGTCCGTCGTCCTTGCCGGCGGCGGCACCGGCGGGCACATCGAGCCGATGCTCGCCCTGGCCGACGCGCTCGCCCGGCGCACCGGCGCGTCCGGCGGGGCCCCGCGGATCACCTGCCTGGGCACGAGCCGAGGCATGGAGACCCGGCTGGTCCCCGCCCGCGGGTACGACCTGCGGCTCATCCCGCCGGTGCCACTGCCCCGCAGGCCGACCCCGGACCTGCTCCGGGTGCCCGGCCGGGTCCGCCGGTCGGTGGCCGAGACCAGGGCACTGCTCGCCGAGCTGTCCGCCGACGTGGTGGTCGGCTTCGGTGGGTACGTCGCGCTGCCGGCCTACCTCGGTGCCTGGCGCAGCGGTGTGCCCGTGGTCGTGCACGAGCAGAACCCGCTGCCGGGCCTGGCCAACCGGGTGGGGGCGCGGATCGCCGCGCGGGTGGCGGTGACCACGCCGGGCACGCCGCTGCGCGGCGGGGAGCACGTGGGCATGCCGTTGCGGCCGCAGCTGACCTCGCTGGACCGGCCGGGGCTCCGGGCCGAGGCGCGGGCACACTTCGGCCTGGACGCGGACCGCCCCACGCTGCTCGTGGTCGGTGGTTCACAGGGCGCGGCCTCGCTCAACCGGGCCGCCACCGGGGCCGCGGATGCGTTCACCGCGGCGGGGGTGCAGGTGCTGCACGCCCGTGGCCCGAAGAACACCGATGTCACGGTGCCGGCCCGGGCGCCCGGGGAGCCGCCCTACGTCGTCGTCGACTACCTGGAGCGGATGGACCTGGCGTACGCCGCGGCGGACCTGGCGCTGTGCCGGTCCGGTGCGGTGACCGTTGCGGAGCTGTCCGCGGTGGGACTGCCCGGGGTCTTCGTGCCGCTGCCGATCGGGAACGGCGAGCAGCGCCGCAACGCGCTGCCGCTGGTCGAGGCCGGCGGGGGCCTGCTCGTGGACGACGCCGAGCTGTCGCCGTCCTGGCTGGTCGACCACGTCGTCCCGCTGGTCACCGACCCCGCCGCCCTGGCCGGGTACGCCGAGCACGCGAAGGCCGCCGGCACGCCGGACGCCGCCGAGCGGCTGGCGGACATCGTCCTCGAGGTCGCCGGGAGGCCACGATGAGCGCCGTGAGGACGACGGGCGAGCGAGCATCGCAGCGCGGAACTGGCGGGGAGCGGAACGAGCGGGGAGCCGAACGATGAGTGCCGACGACGTGGCCGCCTGGCGCGACCCGATCCCGTCCCTGGCGGAGCTGGGCCGGGTGCACTTCATCGGCATCGGCGGTGCCGGGATGAGCGGCATCGCCCGGATCCTGCTTGCCCGTGACGTGACGGTGTCGGGCAGCGACCGGCGCGACTCCCCGGCCCTGCTGGCGCTGGCCGCGCTGGGCGCCCGGGTGTCGGTCGGGCACGACGCGGGGAACCTCGACGACGTCGACACCGTCGTGGTCTCCACCGCCATCCGGGCCGACAACCCCGAGCTGGCCGCCGCCCGGGCGACCGGGCTGCGGGTCCTGCCGCGCGCGGTCGCGCTGGCCGCGGTGATGGCCGGCCGGCGCAGCGTGGCGGTCGCCGGCACCCACGGCAAGACGTCCACGACCTCGATGCTCACCGTCGCCGTCCAGGCCTGCGGGGTCGACCCGTCCTTCGCGATCGGCGGCGACCTCAACGAGTCCGGGTCGAACGCGCACGCCGGCGAGGGCGACGTCTTCGTGGCCGAGGCCGACGAGAGCGACCGCTCGTTCCTGCTGCTGGCGCCGTTCGGCGCGATCGTCACCAACGTCGAGGCCGACCACCTGGACAACTACGGTGACCTGGCCGCTGTCGAGGCGGCCTTCGACGTGTTCCTGTCCACCCTGCACCCCGACGGGTTCCTGGTGCTGTGCGCCGACGATCCCGGCGCCGCACGGCTCCGCGGGGTGCCCACGCTCGCCCGGCTGCGCACCTACGGGCTGGGGGAGGGGGCGGACCTGCGGTTGACGGACCTGCACGTCGGACCGGAGGGCACCCGGTACACCGCCACCCTCGACGGCGCCGACCTCGGCGTGGTCTCCATCCGGCTGCCCGGCGCCCACATGGCGCTCAACAGTGCCGCGGCGTTGCTGGCCGGCATCGAGCTCGGCCTGCCGGCGGAGGGACTGATCAGCGGGCTCGCCCGGTTCGGCGGGGTGCACCGCCGCTTCGAGCTCAAGGGCACGGTGGCCGGGGTGCGGGTCTACGACGACTACGCGCACCACCCCACCGAGGTCACCGCCCAGCTGCGCGCGGCGCGGGCCGTCGTGGGGGAGGGGCGGCTGGTGGTCGTCTTCCAGCCGCACCTGTACAGCCGCACGGCGGAGTTCGCCGAGGGGTTCGGCGCCGCACTGGGCCTGGCCGACGACGTCGTGGTGATGGACGTCTACGGCGCCCGGGAGGACCCGGTCCCCGGCGTCACCGGCGCGATGGTCGCCGACGCCGTCCCGCTGCCGCCGGAGCGGGTGCTGTTCGAGCCGTCCTGGTCGGCCGCGGCCCCGGCGCTGGCGGCGCGCGCCCGGGCCGGCGACCTCGTGCTCACCATGGGCGCCGGTGACGTGTCCATGGTCGGGCCCGAAGTGCTCGCCGCGCTCCGCGAGCTCTCCGCCGGCCCGGACGGGATGGTGCCCGACCGGGCGGAGGAGGACGGGACACGGTGAGCCGCGCGGCCACGACGCGCGACCGCGCCCGGTCGGGGAGCCGCGGCCGGACGGCGCACCCGGGGCCGACCATCGACACGTCGCCGGCGCCCATGGTGACCACCAGG
>JAOPWO010000471.1 GCA_025965635.1 Modestobacter sp.
GGGCGCTCTGCACCTCCATGACGACCCGCCCGGATCGTAACGCCATGGGCCCGGGCGGCGCGATGCGGGGTCAGCGGGCGCTGACCTCCGGCAGCGTGCGAGCGGTGACCACGCCGGCAGCACCGAGCAGCGCCAGGAAGACCCGACCACCCCCGCCCCCGTCCACCCGGGAGACGGCGGTGCAGGGATGCGCCTCGCCGAGGGCGCCAGGGACACCGGCGACCGCGAGAAGTTCGCCGGCCTACGCCGTGGACTCGCGACAGTGGGCCCGGGCGGAGTTCCCCAGCGGCCGGGACGCGATCGTGACCCCTCCTGGGGTGCACGTGGCAGCGGGAGCTCGAGTACCGGCCGGTCGAGGAGCTGTGGGCGTCCGAGGGCGACCACCTCGTCGTCCGGTTCGCCTACGAGTGGCACGACGGCTCCGGGAACTGGTCCCGCTCCTACGGCAAGGAGAACTGGGAGTTCGACGGGAACGGCGTGATGTGCCGGCGGCATGCCAGCATCGACGACCTGCCCTCGCCGCGAGCGAGCGTCTCGTCTCCTGGCCCGCGGAACACCGCCCCGACGACCACCGGGGCACCACACTCCCGGCATGGTCACCCAGCTCCCCTCCGTCCCGGGCAGTCGCGCACCGGCCCGGCGCTGCCGTGCGGAGCGTTGGCGAGCGCCCTCGGCTCCTCCCGCCCCCGAGGACACGCACTGACGCTGGGTGGGCCGCGCTGGTTGACTCACCGCATGGTCTCCCCGCTGCCCGAGCCCGACCCGCAGATCGACCCGAACGAGCCGGCGCCAGACGATGCGGCAGCACTGCTGCCCGACGCCGCCGAGCCGCTCCCCCCGGCGCCGGTCGAATCGACACCGGACGATCCCGGTGGCGACCCGGGCGGCGTGCCCGAACCTGCCTGACCCGCGGTCGACGAGGAGGGCGAGCAGCAGACCCGCGGCACCCCGGAGGGCGATGACATGCAGGTCGCGACGGAGCCCGCGGTGGACCGTCGACCGCGCCGCGTCGATCGCCGCAGGCACGGGCAGGACGTCCCGCAGGACGCGGAAGACGTCGGGGACCATGTGGACGGTCAGCCCACCGCCGGACGCGGGCACGCACCGGTGCCGAGTTCCGGAGCGATCACAGGCGGCGCCTCCGGTTCTCGGGGGTCGCCTCCGACCGCAGGCAGCAACTCCGGCTGATGAGCGCTGCTCGCGGTCCCCGGTCATGGCCGATTCCGGTTGATCCGCCCTGGCGGCCGTGCTCACCTGGGCCAGCCGGGTCCCCGCTTCCACGGCGACCGGAGGGTTCGTCGTGACGCGTCCGACCACGAGGTGCTGCTGTGACCCGTCCTGCCGACCGGGGTCGGCGGCACGACCGGCTTCTCGTGGGACCCACCCGTCGGGCTGGTCCGCGGCGACCCGCGGTGTCGACGCCGTGCACGTCCTCCGGCCCGACCGCGCGGAGGCGCCGGAGCTGATCGGGGACGTGCTCGACGGAACGCCGCACCGGACCCACGTCGTCCTTCGTCCGAGCGCGACGCCGACCAGGTCGACCCCGACGGGTGGGCGGTACGGGCCGGACGCGCGGTGCGCAGCAGCGGCCGGAGCTGTCCGATCCTGCGGCCGAGCTGGTTCATGCGGGTCTTCACCGACCCCGCTCCTACCGCGATCGGGTCGTGGACACCGGCGGCTGCCGTTCGCCGGCGGCGGCCCGGGCCGACGCCCCCGGGACATCGCCGCGGTCGCCGCGCGGCCCGGCTCGACGAGGGGCACGCCGGCCAGGTGCACGAGCTGTCCCCCCAGGCGCGCGGGCTGACGCCGGGGCAGAGTGGCTGATCGTGATGTCCGCGAAGGAGACGGCCCCGAACCAGGACAGCTGCCCCCACGTCGCCGTCACCTACCAACACTGCGACCACGTCGAGGGCCCCTTCTTCCACGGGACGAGGGCCGCTCTCCAGGTCGGCGCCGAGCTGGTCCCCGGTCACGGCTCCAACTTCCAGGAGGGCCGGGTGTCGAACAACATCTACTTCACCGCGCTCGTGGACACCGCCGCCTGGGGAGCGGAGCTGGCGACCGCGCCGGCCGGGAGCGAGGAGCGGGGACGCATCTACGTCGTGCAGCCCCTGGGCCCCTTCGAGGACGACCCGAACGTGACGGACAAGCGGTTCCCCGGCAACCCGACGCGGTCCTACCGCACCCGCCATCCGTTGCGCGTCGTCGGCGAGGTGGACGGCTGGGAGGGGCACGACCGGGAGGTGCTGAGGGGGATGCTGGACCGCCTGGCACTGCTGCGGGAGCAGGGGCGGGACGTCATCGAGGACTGACGGGCGGTCCCCGCCTCCTCCCCGATCAGAGCTGCGCGACCGATGCAGCGACCAGATGGCCACGGCCACACCCGCCGGGCCGTGCAGGTCTCCGGGATCTGCCGATGTCCCCCGGGCACGTGCAGTCGCCGACCGCTCCGCCCGGTCCTCCCGACCCGAGGAGCCCAGGGTCGCTCGCCCCACGCCGGGGGTGCCGATGGACCGCTGCGACCCTGCCGTCTCCGTCGCCGTCGCCGCCGCCGGCACACCCAGGCATGCAGGAACCGTCCGTCCCCGGCTGACGCCGGCACCCGTGGATCAGGACCCCGTCGCATCCTCGGCGGCGGTCAGCCACGCGCGCGCCGACTCGTAGTCCGCCGCGACGCCGAGGACCCGGTACCCGCTCCCGGTCCGCTCGAGCAGCAGCCAGGCGTCGTCGAACGCTTCGACAACCGTGTCGTCGCAGCGGTCCGGCAGACCCTGGGGGAAGCGGGCCGAGCGGATCTCGCGCTCGAAGGGTGGCGGGGTCACGGGCATCGGTCCTGCCGGGACGGAGGGGCGTGCGGTGCTCCGCTCCCCGGTCGTCGGACCTGCCCTACCCGACGGGTCCGCGCGCCGAGCGCGGGCTCCGATTCTGCCCGGACCTCGTCCCGGTCACCACCCACCTGGACGGCGCGGGCTGCGCGGATCGTCAGACCGGGGTGCAGGGCAACGGGGAGACCACCCAGCTACTCCTGGTCGCCGAGGTCCGGGGCGAACCGTGCTCCCTCGTCACTCGCCGTACCGTCGGAAAGGGGGTCGACGACACCCGCACTCCCGCCACCGCGCCGCTCCGGCTCCGCCGCGGCCGCCGTCTGCTGCCGGAACGTCCGGTCCACGACGAAGCCCTCCTCGGAGCCGGACAGCCCGCCCTGGACCGCCTCCTGGAACGGCAGCGGTGTGCCGTCGGCGGCGAGGAAGGCGTCGGCACCCATCGCCAGCGGCGCCGCCTCCCGGCCGTCGATCGTGCTGACCTCACCGGTCGCGGCGTCGTGGTAGACGAGGAAGCCGCCACCTCCGGCGCCCACTGCCAGCGGCACCTTCTCCGGCGGCGCGTGCCCGGCCCCGGCTGCAGCGGGCCCCGCTGCGACCACCAGACCCGCCGCAAGCCCGCCGAGCGTGGGCAGTGCAGCACGACGACGGACCATGACGCCTCCCGTGGCGTGGTGGGCCTGCTGCCTCGATCGCACACCCCGCGACCGTGCGGCGCCACCGCAGCCAGCGCGGGTCGGGTCAGCCACGGCCCCCCGGCCGTCGTCCAGCACCACGGCAGCCTGATCGGGGTGCTCGGCCAGCCGGCCGGGGCGGACGACCTGTCCGCCGCACAGGCCGGGGTGAGGGCGGTGGGCAGGATCAGGACGACGGTCGCACGGGAACGGCGCATCACGACTCCAGCGGGGTCGGAGCGGTCGGGGGTGCGGATCCGGAGGGACGGCCGCGCGCCAGCGGGACGTCTCCTCCAGCCTCAGCGGCGGGCGACGTCGCGAGGCCGGGCCTCGCGGTGCCCGGCGGCCGGGCTACAGCCAGCCCGGCAGCACGAACACGAGCCAGGCGAGCAGCGGGCCGAGCAGGGTGACCACGCTGGCGTAGCCGAGCATGTGGCGGTAGAACCGGTCGCGGTCGATGTCCTGCGCGTTGGCCAGGATCAGCGCGCCGTTGGTGGAGAACGGGCTGACGTCCACGACGGTGGTGGCGATGGCGAGCGCGACGATGAAGCCGACCGCCGAGATCCCGCCCTCCTGCAGGAACGGGATGGCCAGCGGGATCATCACCCCGAGGATCGCCACGGACGACGCGAACGCCGAGGCGACGCCGCCGAGGTAGCAGATCAGCAGCGCCGCGATCAGCGGCGCGCCCAGTCCGGAGATCGCCCCGCTGATGTAGTCGATCGTGCCGGCCTCCTGCAGCACGCCGACGTAGGTGAGCACACCGGCGATGAGCAGGACCGTGGACCAGGCGATCTTGTCCACGGCGCCCCGGGTGGCCCGCGGGTCGACCAGTGCGAGGACGACCCCGATCAGGATGGACGTGAAGCCGACGTCCAGCGCCCAGACCACGGTGAGCACGGCGAACAGCACCAGCCCGGCGATGGTCGCCACCTGCTCGAACCGGATCGGCCCGGCGGCGGCCGCCTCGTCGGAGGTCGGGTCGGGCACCACCGCCGTGCTCGGGGCCGGCGACGTCGCCGAGGCCGCCGTGCTGCCG
>JAOPWO010000009.1 GCA_025965635.1 Modestobacter sp.
TGCAGACGCTGACCAGGTGCCGCCCGGTGGGACGGCGCTTGTACATCGTGTAGAAGGTCGCGACGGCGCCCACCTCGGCCTTGGTCAGCCGCAGCTCCTCGGCGCAGAAGGCGACGCCCTCGGGCGAGACGTAGCCCTGCACCGACTGGACGAGGTGCAGCATCGGCAGCAGCGCCGAGCGGGCGACCGGGTACCGGGTGATGATCTCGCGCGCCTCGAGCCGGGTCTGCTCGGTGAGCGGAGGCAGGTCGCCCGTGGACGGCCGGACGGGGCTGTCGTCCAGGCCCGTCGTCGCGGCGGCCTCGGGCGAGCCGGGGAACGCGCTCATCGGTCCACTCCCCCCATGACAGGGTCGATCGAAGCGATGGCCGCGATGACGTCGGCGATCATGCCGCCCTCGCTCATCGCCGCCGTGGCCTGCAGGTTCACGAAGCTGGGGTCGCGCACGTGCACGCGCCACGGACGGGTGCTGCCGTCGCTGACCACGTGGTAGCCGAGCTCGCCGCGGGGGGACTCGATCGGCACGTAGACCTGGCCCGCGGGCACCCGGAAGCCCTCGGTGACCAGCTTGAAGTGGTGGATCAGGGCCTCCATCGACTGGCCCATGATGTGCCGCACGTGGTCGAGGGAGTTGCCCATGCCGTCGGAACCGAGGGAGAGCTGGGCGGGCCAGGCGATCTTGCGGTCCTCGACCATCACCGGGCCGGGCTCCAGCCGGTCCAGGGCCTGCGCGATGAGCTTGAGCGACTCGTTGACCTCCGCCATGCGCACCAGGTAGCGGCCCCAGGCGTCGCAGGTGTCGGCCGTCGGGACCTCGAAGTCGTAGGTCTCGTAGCCGAGGTAGGGCTCCACCTTGCGCAGGTCCCAGGGCAGGCCGGCCGCGCGCAGGATGGGCCCGGTGACGCCGAGCGCCACGCAGCCGGTGACGTCGAGGTAGCCGGCGTCCTTGAGCCGGTTCTGCCAGATCGGCTGGCCGGTGAGCAGCCGGTGGAAGTCGGCGACCCGCTTGGGCATGACCTCCAGGAACTCGCGGATGTGCTCGACCGAGCCCTCGGGGAGGTCCTGCGCCAGGCCGCCGGGCCGGATGTAGGCGTGGTTCATCCGCAGCCCGGTGATCTCCTCGAGCAGGTCGAGGACCATCTCCCGCTCGCGGAATCCGTTGGTCATGCCGGTGAGGGCACCCATCTCCATGCCGAACGTGGCCAGGGCGACCAGGTGCGAGGCGATCCGGTTGAGCTCCATGACCAGCACCCGGATGGTCTGGGCGCGCGGCGGTGCCGCGATGCCCAGCAGCTTCTCCACGGCCAGGCAGTAGGCGGTCTCGTTGAACAGGGGGGCCAGGTAGTCCATCCGGGTCACGAACGTCGTGCCCTGGGTCCAGGAGCGGTACTCGCAGTTCTTCTCGATGCCGGTGTGCAGGTACCCGATCACCACGCGGGCCTTGGTGACCGTCTCGCCCTCGAGGTCGAGCACCAGGCGGAGCACCCCGTGGGTCGAGGGGTGCTGCGGGCCCATGTTGATCACGAGCCGCTCGTCGGTGTGCGGATCGGCACCCAGGGTGGCGTCCCAGTCGCCACCGGTGACCGTGTAGACGCGGCCCTCGGTGGTCTGGCGTGAGCCGGCGTACGGGTCGCTGGTCGTCGTCATCGTGCTCCCCCTCCGCTCACCGGTAGCTCCTCCGCTCGTCCGGCGGCGGTATCTGCGCGCCGTGGTACTCCACCGGGACCCCGCCGAGCGGGTAGTCCTTCCGCTGGGGGTGCCCCTCCCAGTCGTCGGGCATGAGGATCCGGGTGAGGGCCGGGTGGCCGTCGAACTCGACGCCGAACATGTCGAACGTCTCCCGCTCGTGCCAGTCCGCCGTCGGGTACACGCCGGTCACCGACGGCACGTGCGGGTCCTCGGCGGTGACCGCGAGCTCCAGCCGGATCCGCCGGCGGTAGGTCATCGAGGTCAGGTGGTAGACGACGTGCAGTCGGGGACGCCCCGGGGTGGCCGCCGGGCCGCCGCTGTCGAGGTAGTCGACGCCGGAGACGCTGCTGCACAGCTCGAAGCGCAGCGCGTCGTCGTCCCGCAGTGCCCGCACCAGGGTGAGGAGGTGCTCCCGCACGATGACATAGGTGATCTCGCCGCGGTCGACGAGCACCCGGTGGACCGCCGCGGCGTAGGTGACCTCCCCGACCGCCTCGATCAGCGCGTCGGTGACCTCGTCGAACCAGCCGCCGTAGGGCCGGTCGGTGGAGTGCAGGGCCACCGCTCCGCCGGGCTCGACCCGGACCAGCCCACCGAACCCCGAGGTGTCCCCGCTGCCGGTCACCCCGAACGCGCCCTTGCGGAAGCCCCCACCGGACGCGGTGGCGGCGTCGTACCCCGCTTCGTCGCTCATCTGCCCTGCCCCTGCTCGACCTCGGGGAGCAGCACGGCGTTCCCGCCGCGCTGCTCGATGGCGAACTGGCCGGTACGGCCGGCCGCGGCGGCCTGCTCGTAGGCCCGCCGGGCGTCCTTGTCCACGCGCACGCTGGAGGGCATCGCGACGTGCAGGTCGGGAGCCGTGCCGTCGGCGCGGGCCGCGGCCAGCTGCTCGGCCCGCTTGGCGCCCAGCGGCTCGTGCTGGATCTTGTGGTGCAGCTTCAGGATGGCGTCCATGAGCATCTCCGGCCGCGGCGGGCAGCCGGGCAGGTACATGTCCACCGGGACGATGTGGTCGACGCCCTGGACGATCGCGTAGTTGTTGAACATGCCGCCGGAGCTGGCGCACACACCCATGGCCAGCACCCAGCGCGGCTCGGGCATCTGGTCGTAGATCTGCCGGAGGACCGGGGCCATCTTCTGGCTCACCCGGCCGGCGACGATCATCAGGTCGGCCTGGCGCGGCGAGGCGCGGAAGACCTCCATGCCGAACCGGGCCAGGTCGTACCGGCCGGCGCCGGAGGCCATCATCTCGATCGCGCAGCAGGCCAGGCCGAAGGTGGCCGGCCACAGCGAGGACTTGCGGGTCCAGTTCACCAGCTTCTCCACGCTGGTGAGCAGGACGCCGCTGGGCAGCTTCTCCTCGAGTCCCATGTCAGACGCCGTCCTCTCGTGTGTGCGTCACTCCCACTCCAACCCGCCGCGGCGCCAGACGTACGCGTAGGCGATGAAGACGGTGAGGATGAAGACGGCCATCTCGACCAGCCCGAAGACACCGAGCGCGTCGTTGGCGACCGCCCAGGGGTACAGGAAGACGATCTCGATGTCGAAGACGATGAACAGCATCGCCGTCAGGTAGTACTTGACCGGGAACCGGCCGCCGGTGAGCGGCTGGTCGACCGGCTCGATGCCGCACTCGTAGGCCTCCAGCTTCGCCCGGTTGTACCGGCGCGGACCGATGAACGGTGCGGCCGTCACCGAGAACAACGCGAACGCCGCAGCCAGGGCGAACAGGCCGACCAGCGGGACGTAGGTCGAGAGCATCAGCGGCACCCTACGGTGATGGTGGTCACGTTCCGTGAACCGGGTCGTAACGGTGGACACATGTCGCGGGGCATCACGCCACCCGTGCCAGTCGGATGAGGGCGCTGACCGTCCGGTCGACGGCGTCCCCGTTCCGGCCGTCGGTCAGGTTGCCCGTCAGGCGGAGGGCGGCCCGCACCAGAGCGGGGCGCTTCAGGCCGTGCGCGGTGGCGAAGCGGACCAGGTCGGGGTGCCGCATCAGCGCCAGGAACCCGGTGCCGAGCCGGTGGTGGCCGCCGTACTCGTCGGCCAGCCGCCGCGGGTACCGGCGCAGGAGCGCCTCCCGGGCCGGGCCCTCGACCGCGGCCAGCGCCTCGGCGGCGGTCTCGGCAGCCATCCGACCGGTCTCCATCGCGTAGCTGATCCCCTCGCCGTTGAAGGGGTCGACCGTCCCGGCCGAGTCGCCGGCGAGCAGCAGTCCCCGGGTGTAGGCCGGTTGGCGGTGCAGGGCCATCGGCAGGCCGGCCCCGCGCACCGGGGTGACCGCGTGGTCGTCGTCCAGCTCCCACTCCCGCGGGAGGGTGGTCAGCCAGTCGCGGAGCACCGCGCGGTGGTCGACGTCGACCGCGCGGCGGGTGTCGAGGAGGCCGAAGCCGACGTTGGCCGTCCCGTCGCCCATGCCGAACACCCAGCCGTAGCCGGGCATCGTCGCGGCGCTGGGGCCGTGGGCGGTCAGGTCGAAGGAGATGTCGAGGTAGTCGTCCTCGCCGCGCGGGCTGGTGACGTAGCGGCGGACGGCGACACCGAGCGGGCGGTCCTCGCGGCGCAGCAGGCCGATGGCCTTGGCGAGCCGGCCGGAGAGCCCCTCGGCGGACACCACCAGGCGGGCGTGCCACGTCCGGGCGGTGCCCTCCTCGCCGACGGTGGCGTGCACCCCGGCCACCCGGCCGGCGTCGTCGAGCAACGGGCCGGTGACGGTGACGCCCTCGTGCACCCGGGCGCCGGCCGCTGCGGCGTGCCGGGCGAGGAGGTGGTCGAGCTCGCGGCGGGTGCGGATCAACCCGAAGTCGGGCCAGGAGGACAGCTGCGGCCAGTCCACCTCGATCACCTGGCCGCCGCCGTGCACGCGCAGGCCCCGGTGCCGCACCCAGCCGGCAGCCGGCGAGGTGTCGATGCCCATCGCCTGCAGCGCGGCGACTGCACGGGGAGTGAGCCCGTCGCCGCAGACCTTCTCGCGGGGGAACCAGGCCTTCTCCAGGACCGCGACATCCAGCCCGGCGGTGGCCAGCCAGTACGCCGCCGCCGATCCGGCGGGGCCGGCACCGACGACGAGCACGTCGGCAGTCCGGTCGGCGACGTCCGGCACGGACGGCGCGGCGCTGGCCACGAGCACGACCTCCACTCCACCCCGTCGAGCGGGGCGACGCTTGTGAACTACTTCACAAAGTCGAACGGTGGAAGCCTATGCCTGAGCACCGACCGAATGCGAGGTCCCCCCGGTCGGACCCGGCTGCGGCACCGGGGCACCGCACCCGAGCAGGCCACCTCGCCGGCGCGCCGGGTGGCCATCGTGCGGACCTGCGTGGTGCACCTGATCCGGGCCTCGATGCGGTCCGTCTCCCACGGCGACCGCGAGGAGGTGGCGGCGTCGCTGCGGCGGATCCACACCGCGCCGGCCGCCGGCACCGCGGAGACCGCGCTACCGGAGCCCGCCGACCCCGGACCCGGCCGCAAGCACCCGGCGACCGTGGGGACCCGGCAGAACGCCTGGGAACGGTTCACCCCGTTCCTCGCGTTCGTCCCAGCGGTACGGAGGACCATCGACACCGCGGACGCGATCGGGTCGCCGAGCTACCAGCTCTCGAGCAGCAGGCGCCGAGGTCCGGCCGTCCACGCCCGTCAGCTCTTCGTCCCCCGGTGCAGCGCCACGGCACCCCCGGTCAGGTTGCGCCACTCGACCCCGGCCCAGCCGGCCTCCTGCAGCCAGCCGGCCAGCTCCGCCTGAGCGGGCCAGGCCCGGATCGACTCGGCCAGGTAGACGTAGGCCTCGGGGTTGCTGCTCACCGCCCGGGCGATCACGGGCAGTGCCCGCATCAGGTACTCGGTGTACACGGTGCGGAACGGCACCCAGGTCGGGCTGGAGAACTCGCAGACCACCAGCCGGCCGCCGGGGCGGGTGACCCGGGCGAACTCCCGCAGCGCCGCGCGCGGGTCGGCCACGTTGCGCAGGCCGAAGGAGATGACCACGCCGTCCACGCTCTGATCGGCCAGCGGCAGGGCCATCGCGTCCCCGGCCACCTTCGGCACCGGCCGCGCGGCGCCCGCCCGGAGCATCCCCTGGGAGAAGTCACAGGCGATGGCGAGCACCCCGTCGGCGGCGAGCTCCACGGTCGACACCGCCGTCCCGGCCGCGACGTCGAGGACCGTCTGCCCCGGGCCGGCGCCCAGGGCCGCCCGGGTGGCCCGCCGCCAGCCGGCGTCCAGCCCACCGGAGAGCACCGTGTTGGTCAGGTCGTACCGGCCCGCGACCCGGTCGAACATCGCCGCGACGTCGGCCGGTCGCTTGTCCAGCCCCGCCCGCATCCCCGCCGCCTCACGCCGTGCTCCGGTCGCCACGTCGGCGACGCTACCTGCGGGCCTCCTACCCTGGAGCGGTGACCATGGCAGCCGCGACGAGCGAGGCGACGCGCACGGCCGCCGTCACCACCACCCCGCTGGGCCCGCGCCGCACCCCGCTGCTCACCCTGCTACCCGCCGAAGGCGCCCTGGCCTGGGTCCGCCGGGGAGAGGGGCTGGTCGGCTGGGGCGAGGTCGACCGGTTCGAGGTCACCGGCCCCGGCGCCCTGACCAAGGCCGCGCGGTGGTGGGCCGACCGCTGCGCCCGCACCGAGGCGCACGACCCGCTCGGCGTCCCGGGTTCCGGGCCGGTGGTCTTCGCCTCGATCGCGTTCGACCCGGAGGCATCGACGTCGGTGTTCGTCGTCCCGGAGGTCGTCGTGGGCCGCCGGGACGGCCAGACCTGGGTCACCGTGGCCGGCGAGGCCGACGAGGACCGCGCCGTCCTCGAGACCTCACCCCGCGAGGCGGCCACCTCCATCGGTCGGCTCGCCTACGCCGACGGCGCCCTCGACCCGGTCACCTGGTGCGGCGCCGTCGCCGAGGCCGTGCGGCGCATCGACGCCGGTGCGCTGGACAAGGTCGTGCTCGCCCGCGACCTGCTGGTGACCGCCGACCGCCCGCTCGATCCCCGTCGGCTGCTGCTCCGGCTGGCCGAGCGCTTCCCGGACACCTGGACCTTCGCCGTCGAGGGCCTGCTCGGCGCCACCCCGGAGCTGCTGCTGCGCCGCACCGGTCGGCTGCTGGACTCCCGGGTGCTGGCGGGCACCGCGCCCCGCGGCGCCGGAGCGGACGACGACCGGCTGGCCGCCGGCCTCGAGGAGTCGGCGAAGGACCACGCCGAGCACGCCTACGCCGTCACCAGTTTCACCGAGGCACTGCGCCCGTTCGTCGATGGGTTGTCGGTCCCCGAGCGCCCCGACGTGCTCACCCTGCCCAACGTCCGGCACCTGGCCAGCGACGTGCACGCCCGGCAGCGGGACGGCGACCCCACCGGCCTGCTGGAGCTCGTCGGTGCGGTGCACCCGACCGCCGCCGTCTGCGGCAGCCCGACGCCCCGGGCCGCCTCGCTGATCAACGAGCTCGAGGGCATGGACCGGGGCCGGTACGCCGGGCCGGTCGGCTGGCTGGACGCCCGCGGCGACGGCGAGTTCGGCCTGGCGTTGCGCTGCGCCGAGCTGACCGGCGCCGACGGCGGTCGGCAGGCCCGGCTGTTCGCCGGCTGCGGCATCGTGACCGGATCCGACCCGGTGGCGGAACTGGCCGAGACCCAGTCGAAGTTCGCCGCGTTCCAGGCGGCACTGGAGGACTGACCCGCGGCTCACCCGTTCGGGGTGCCGGTGGTTTGAGCGGGTGCCCGCTCGGGCCGACACCCTTGGTGTGACCACTCCGCTGCCCGCCCCGTCGAGCGCCCCGGCGGCCGGCCGTCCCGGTGCGCGCCGCCGGTCGGCCGGCACCACCGCCGCCGTCCTGCTGGTGGCCGTGGTCACTGCTGCCGTCGCGGTCGTGGTGGTCACGCCGGAGTCCGCTGCCGGGGACCTCACGTACCTGGGGGTGAGCGTCGGTGCCGGGGTAGCCGCGCTGCTCGGCGTCCGGACGCAGACCGGCCACCGCCGCCGCGCCGTCCGATTCCTGGCCGCCGGGCTGCTGTCCACGGCCGCCGGCGACCTCTTCTGGCAGGCCGACGTCTGGCTCACCAGCACCGAGCCCGACGTGGGCCCGGCCGACGTCTTCTACGCCAGCACCTACCTGTGTCTCGCCGGGGCGCTGCTGATGCTCACCGAGGGCACCGCCCTCACCGCCAAGGCACGGCTGCACGCGCTGCTGGACGGTGGCGCCGCCCTGGTCATCGCACTGCTGGTCGTCTGGCAGACCTCGGTGCAGAGCACCCTGGGCGACGACAGCCTGCCGCTGCTCACCAAGCTGACGTGGGCGCTCTACCCCGTGCTGGACGCGCTGCTCATCGGCCTGGTCGCCCGCTGGGTCGTCCTGCAGCACCGCAGCGGGGGCACCGCCCTGCTGCTCGTCTCCGGCGCCGGCTGCTGGCTGGTCGCCGACCTGGGCTGGCTGCTCCTCGCCGCTCCCGACTCGTTCAGCGGCGTGCTCACCGCCGCCTGGCTGGCCGGCGCCATCCTGCTCGCCGCGGTGACCTTCCAGCGCCCCCCGTCGGCCGCCGCCGAGGTCGCCGACGAGGGCACTGCGCTCAGCCGTTGGCGGCTGTCCCTGGCCTTCCTGCCGATGCTGGTCCCCTCGGTGATGGACGTCGTCGGCTGGCTGGACGACGACGGCAGCGTCAACCCGCTGCCCGGCGCGCTGGCCACGACGGCGCTGGTGCTGCTGGTCATCGTGCGTGCCCAGCGGCTGCTGCTGGACAGCCAGGTCGCCGGCCGGCTGGTGGCCTCGCAGGCCCGCCGGTCCGAGGCACTGGCCACCAACTCCTCCGACGCGGTCGTCGTGGTGGACGCCCAGGGCCGGCTGACCGGCGAGTCGCGGTCCCTGGCGGCCCTCGTCGGGGTGCCGAGCCCCGCGGGCCGGTCGCTCGCCGACGTGCTGGCCGCCCTCGCCGTGGACCCGGCCACCGTGGACGCCGCCCTCGAGCGCGCCCGGCTGCAGCCCCGCGCGGTGTTCGAGCTCGAGCTGGCCGGGCAGCGCCCCGACGGCGAGCCCGTGTGGTTCGGCGGGCGTGCGGTGTCACTGCTCGCCGACCGGGACGTCCTCGGGATCGTCGTCTCGGTGCACGACATCACCCGGCGCAAGGCAGCTGAGCACGAACTCGCCCACCAGGCCTTCCACGACGAGCTCACCGGGCTGGCCAACCGCACACTCTTCCTGGACCGTGCGGAGCAGACCCTGCGCCGCGCCGGCCGCAACGGAGCCGCACCGACCGTGCTGTGCCTGGACCTGGACGGGTTCAAGGACGTCAACGACAGCCTCGGCCACCTGGCCGGGGACGAGTTGCTGCGCGTCGTCGCCAGCCGCCTGGAGGGCGTCGTCCGGTCCGGCGACACGGTCGCCCGGCTGGGCGGCGACGAGTTCGCCGTCCTCGTCGACGGGACCGGTGGCGGGCTGGCCGAGGCCAGCGCGCTGGCAGAGCGCGTGATGGTGGTGCTCGGCGAACCGATCTCCCTGGACGGCCAGCGGGTGTCGATCTCGGCCAGCGTCGGCATCGTGGCCGCCGAGCCGGAGTCGACGCCGCTGTCGCTGCTGCGGGACGGCGACCTCGCGATGTACCGGGCCAAGGCCGGCGGCCGCGGCCGGTGGGTGGTCTTCGCCGCCGACATGCGCGCCGCCGCCGTCGAGCGGATCGAGCTGGAGCGGGAGCTCGGCGGCGCCCTCGACGCCGGCCAGCTGCGGCTGGTCTACCAGCCGGTCGTGGACCTCACCGACGACCACGTGGTCGGCTTCGAGGCGCTGCTCCGCTGGGACCACCCCGAGCACGGCGTGGTCGGCCCGGACCGGTTCATCCCGATCGCCGAGGAGTCCGGGCTCATCCTGCCGATCGGCGCCTGGGTGCTCACCGAGGCCACCCGCACCGTCGCCCGCTGGCAGGCCGCCCACCCCCGCACGCCCGCGGTGTCCATGGCGGTCAACGTCTCCGCCCGCCAGCTGGCCAGCCCGTCCCTCGTCGAGCACGTCCGGGAGGCGCTGGCCGACAGCGGCATCCCGCCGTCCTCGCTGGTCCTGGAGGTGACCGAGACGGCCCTGGTCACCGACCCGATCGCGGTGGCCGAGCAGCTCGCCCAGCTGCGCGCCCTGGGCGTGCGGCTGGCGCTGGACGACTTCGGCACCGGCTACAGCTCGCTGACCTACCTGCGCCAGTTCGACGTCGACATCCTGAAGATCGACCGCTCGTTCGTCGGCATGCTGACCACGCCCGGGGACGACGCCGCGATCCTGCACGGCCTGCTGGAACTGGGTCGCCGCCTGCAGCTCGAGGTCGTCGCCGAGGGCGT